>NZ_JBGCUM010000081.1:0-17076 GCF_054177665.1 Roseateles sp. P5_E8
GCCGGTCGGGGCGCTCGTCGCGGCGGAAGCCTTCGCTGCGCTGCGGCGGGCGCTCGGGCTTGAAGCCGGCCGGCTTGGGCCGGGCAGGGCGGTCGTCACGCTGCGGCGCGGGCCGTTCGTTTCGCTGCGCTTGAGCCTTCTGGAACTCCGCCTCGCGCTCGGCCCGGTCGGCCTGCGCCTTGGCCAGTGAGGGGCGGGGTTTGGAGACGCCCTTGCCGCGCACCGGCGCACGCTTCTCGCCCTCGGCGTTGCGGGTCTTGGCGGCGGGCTTGGGCTTGCCCTTGAGTGTGATGGTGGCCATGTGGTTTGTGCCTCAACGGCCTCTCAGGAAAAGGGCGTCCAGCTCGCGCATGTCGAGCTGGCGCCAGGTGGGGCGGCCGTGGTTGCACTGGTCGGCGCGTTCGGTGGTTTCCATGTCGCGCAGCAGCGCGTTCATTTCGTCCAGCGTCAGCTGCCGGTTGGCGCGCACGGCGCCGTGGCAGGCCATGGTGGCGAGGATCTCGTGCTGGGCGCGTTCGAGCACCGAGCTGGCGTCGAACTGGGCCATCTCCGCGAGCAGCTCGCGGGTCAGCGCGACGAGGTCGCTTGCCGCCAGCAGGGCAGGGCGGGAGCGCACGGCCAGCGTGCGCGTGGACAGCGGTGACACGTCCAGCCCCAGCTTGTTGAGCGTGTCGGCATGCTGCTCGGCGGCGGCCACCTCTTCGGCCGTGGCCGCGAAGCTGACCGGGATCAGCAGCGGCTGGCTCTCGATCTGCGTTGAGCCAAGCCTGGCCTTGAGACGCTCGTAGACGACGCGTTCGTGGGCCGCGTGCATGTCGACGATGACCAGACCTTGCCGGTTCTCGGCCAGGATGTAGACGCCCTGGATCTGCGCGATGGCGCGGCCAAGCGGCCAGTCCTCTTTGGTCGACAGCGCGGGCAGGCTGATCTCGGCCGGCGCGGCCGCATCCGCGATGGACGTGGAAACCACCGGCTTGGTCGTCGGCTGCCACAGCGTCTCGTGCTGCACCAGGGACAAACGCACCTGCTCTGCCGTGGCCGGCACCGGCGGTGTGAAGGGCTGGTAGCTCAGGCGCGGCTCGGAGACGTAGAGCGTCGCCGGCATCGTCGGCTCGAAGGCCAGCGGCGCCATGGCTGACTCGACGGCGGCGGCGTCGGCGCGGGACTGGGCCAGCGCGTCGATGAAGGCGCGGCGCACCGATTGATGGATGGCGCGGCCGTCGCGGAAGCGCACCTCGATCTTGGTCGGGTGCACGTTCACGTCCACCAGCTCGGGCGCGATTTCGATGAAGAGCACGTAGCTGGGCTGGCGCTGGCCGTGCAGCACGTCTTCGTAGGCAGAGCGGATGGCGTGGCTGATGAGCTTGTCGCGCACATAGCGACCGTTGACCCAGACGTATTGCTGGTCGGCCCGCGAGCGCGCGGCCTCGGGCAGGCCGGCGCGTCCGGTCAATGCCAGTGGGCCAGCGCTGTATTCAAACGGGCGGCTCTCGCTGCTGAAGTCTTCGCCCAGCACGTCGGAGATGCGTTGCTCGCTGGACGCCGCGCGCCACTGGTCGACGAGCTTGCCCTCGTGCCAGATCGCAAAGCCCACGTCGGGCCGCGCCAGCGCGTGACGGCGCACGGCTTCCACGCAGTGCGCCAGCTCCGTCGAGTCCGTCTTCAGGAACTTGCGGCGCGCGGGTGTCGAGAAGAACAGCTCGCGCACCTCSACGCTSGTGCCGCGCCCGCGGGCGGCGGGTTGCAACTCGCCGCTGCGGGCGTCCAGCCGGTGGGCGTGGGCGTCGGAGCCGGTGCGGCTGGCGATGGCCATGTCCGACACCGAAGAGATGGCCGCCAGCGCCTCGCCGCGGAAACCCATGGTGGCGACGGATTCGAGATCGTTCAGGCTGGCGATCTTGCTGGTGGCATGGCGCTTCAGCGCCAGCGGCAGCTGGTTGACCGGGATGCCACAGCCGTCGTCCTCCACGACGATGGCGCGCACGCCGCCGGCCATCAGCTTGACCTGGATGCTCTTCGCACCGGCGTCCAGCGCGTTGTCCACCAGCTCGCGCACCACCGACGCCGGGCGCTCGACGACCTCGCCGGCGGCAATCTGGCTGATCAGCTCATCGGGCAGTTCGCGGATGGCGCGGGGGGCGGGGACTTCTGGGAGCGGCGAATCCATCGCGGGATTATCGGCGGTGGGCTGGCCGTCACAGAGCCGCCGGGATAATGCCGCGCCATGGACCTGCTGCATTTCCTTCTCGACTTCATCCTGCACGTGGACCAGCACCTGGCCACGTTCGTCCAGGCCTACGGCGCCTGGGTCTACGCCTTGCTCTTCCTGATCATCTTTGTGGAGACCGGCGTCGTCGTCATGCCCTTCCTGCCCGGCGACTCGCTGCTCTTCGTCGTCGGCGCGATGTGCGGCGTGGGGCTGATGGACCTGTGGCTGTCCATGGGCCTGCTGACAGCAGCGGCCATCCTCGGCAACCAGTGCAACTACGCCATCGGCCGGCATTTCGGGCCGCGCGTCTTCCAGTGGGAGAACTCGCGCTTCTTCAACAAGGCGGCCTTTGACAAGGCTCATGCCTTCTACGAGAAGTACGGCGGCTTCACGCTGATCGCCGCGCGCTTCATGCCCTTCCTGCGCACCTTCGCGCCCTTCGTGGCGGGTGTGGCGCTGATGACGCGGCGCAAGTTCACTTTCTACGACGTGACCGGCGGCGCGCTCTGGGTCTGCGGCATCACCCTCATCGGCTACGTGTTCGGCAACGTGCCCTGGGTCAAGGCCAACCTGGACAAGATCATCTGGGCCATGATCCTCATCCCGGGCATCCTCATCATCGCTGGCGGCATCAAGAGCCGCTTCAAGCGCGCGCCGAGCTGACTTTCAGATCGGACCGACTTCGGGTCTAGAGTCGCGCGTTCTGCGACTCAATCGGAGATCCCGATGACCCTGTCTCGACTCGCCCTGGCCCTGGCGTGGATGACCTCCAGCCTGGCCTCAGTGGCGGCCTCTGCGGAACCGACGCTGATGCTGCGTCAACCCGCCGTCTCCAAGGACCACCTCGCCTTCGTCTACGCCGGTGACCTCTGGCTGGCCGACCGCAGCGGCGGCAACGCCCGGCGCCTCACCAGCCACGCGGCCAGCGAATTCGCGCCGCGCTTCTCGCCGGACGGCAAGCAGATCGCCTTCTCGGCCAGCTACGACGGCAACACCGACGTCTATGTCATCGGCCTGGACGGCGGCCAGCCCAGGCGCCTGACCTGGCACCCGACGGCGGACGTCGTCAGCGGCTGGAGCCCGGACGGCAAGCGGGTGCTGTTCGCCTCGCCGCGCGAGGTGCTGAACAACCGCAGCAACCAGCTCTACGAGGTCAGCCTGGACGGCGGCTACGAGCGCCAGGTCATGAAGGCCGTGGCCTGGGAGGGCGCCTGGTCGGCCGACGGCAAGCAGCTGGCCTACCGGCCCTACAACGCCGCCTATGCCGGTTCGAGCGGCTGGCGTCAGAGCCGCGGTGGTTCGACCCCGCCGGTCTGGATCATGGACATGGCCAGCCAGAAGTGGCAGCAGATCCCGCACGTCAACGCCAGCGATTCGGCGCCCGTCTGGGCCGGCGGCGAGGTCGTTTTCATCTCCGACCGGGCCGATGGCGCGGCCAATCTCTTCGCCTTCAACCCGGCGACCCAGTCGCTGCGGCAGCTCACGAAAGAGACGCAGTGGGACGTGCGCAGCGTGGACGCCGTCGGCACGACGCTGGTCTATGAATCGGGTGGCCGCATCAAGCAGATCGAGCTGGCCGGAGGCGAACCGCGTGTGCTCGACATCCAGCTCGCCAGCACCGCCCCCCAGGCTCGCCCGCAGTGGAAGGACGCCGGCAAGGCCGTCACCTCGGCCCATCTGTCGTCCACTGGCAAGCGCGTGGTGGTGAGCGCGCGTGGCGAGGTGTTCACGGTGCCCGTCAAGGACGGCAGCGTGCGCAACCTGACCGAGACGGCCGGCGTGCGCGAGAAGGACGCGCTGTGGAGCGCCGATGGCAAGCAGATCGCCTACATCTCCGATGCCCCCGGCATGCGCCATGAACTGGTGTTGCAGGCGCAGACCGGCCTGGGCGCCAAGGAGCGCATCGCTCTGCCCAAGGAGGCCTACTTCACGCTGGTGGACTGGTCGCCCGATGGCCAGCAGCTCGTGCTGATCGACAACCACCTCAACCTTTACCGCCTGAGCCGCGCGCCCGGTGCGCAGCGTGGCCAGCTCATCAAGATCGCCACCGACGTGCGCCGCCTCGGCGCCGACGGCTATGCGGTGTCCTTCTCGCCGGACAGCCGCTGGCTGGCCTACACCAGCTCGGGCGAGACCTACTTCGGCCGCATCTCGCTGCACGAGATCGCCACCGGCCGCAGCCATGCCGTGACCGATGGCCTGGCCCATGCCGGCAACCCGACCTTCTCGGCCAAGGGCGATCTGCTGTACTTCACCGCGTCCATCAACTCCGGCCCCAGCCAGGTCGGCCTGGACCTGTCCACCCAGGAGCGCCCGCGCCGCGCCGGCCTCTATGCCCTGGTGCTGGCCGCCGACGGCAAGTCGCCGCTGGCGCCCAAGGCGGGTGACGAGGATGGCAAGAAGGACGACAAAAAGGACGAGAAGAAGGACGAAGAGTCCAAGAAGGACGGGCCTAAAAAGGATGACAAGAAGGACGAAAAGAAGGCCGACGCCAAGAAGGACGAAAAAAAGGACGACAAGAAAGACGACAAGAAGCCCGACCCCGTCAAGCCGACCAAGGTCGACCTCGATGGCCTGATGGACCGCGTCGTGGCCCTGCCGGTGGCCGAGCGCAACTACGACGGCCTGGCCGTGGCGTCCGACGGCGCGCTGTTCTACCTGCAGCGCCCGCAGCCCGGCGCCAGCACTGAGGCACCGCAGGCCGAGAAGCGCGCCACGGCCGAGCTGTGGCGCTTCGACTTCGAGGACCGCAAGGCCAAGATGCTGCGCACCGGCATCGCCGAGTTCTCGCTGAGCGAGGACCACAAGAAGCTGCTGCTGACCCTGGCCGGCGGCAAGCTGGAGGTGGGTGACGCCAACGACAAGGCCGAGAGCAAGGCGCTGGACCTCGCCGGCCTGCGCGGCCGCGTGGACCCGCGCGCCGAGTGGAAGCAGATCTTCGACGAGGCCTGGTGGATGGAGAAGGAGTTCTTCTACGACGCCGGCATGCACGGCCTGAACTGGCAGGCCGTCTACGACCGCTACCTGCCGCAGCTGGCCCATGTGCAGCGCCGCGAGGACCTCAACGACCTGCTCGTGCAGATGATCGGCGAGCTGCAGGTCGGCCACAACCGCACCAGCGGTGGCGATGTGCACCAGGAGGCGCCCGTCGCGGTCGGCCTGCTGGGCGCTGACTTCACCGTCGAGCAGGGCCGCTACCGCATCGCCAGGCTGTATGCGGGTGACCGCCTCAACCCCAACCTGCGCTCGCCGCTGAGCGTGGCCGGCCTGGGGGTGAAGGAGGGCGACTTCATCCTCGCCATTGGCGGCCATGAGCTGGACGAGAAGACCAACCTCTATGCGCTGCTGGAGAACACGGTCGGCAAGCAGGTGGTGTTGACCATTGCTCACGACGCCGCGGGCAAGGGTCGGCGCGACATCACCGTCGAGCCCATTGCCAACGACAGCCTGCTGCGCCGCTGGGCGTGGATAGACGGCAACCGCAGGAAGGTGCTGGAGAAGTCGGGCGGTCGCGTTGCCTACGTCTACATGCCTGACACCGCCGGTGGCGGCTTCGAGCACTTCAACCGCATGTTCTTCGCACAGATCGACAAGCAGGCGCTGATCGTCGACGACCGGAAGAACGGCGGCGGCCAGGCAGCCAATTACGTCACCGAGCTGCTGGCGCGGCCCTACCTAGGCAGCTGGAAGGACCGCGACGGCCTCGTCTTCGACACGCCGGGTGGCGCCATCTACGGCCCCAAGGCCATGCTCATCGACCAGGACGCCGGCTCGGGCGGCGATTTCATGCCCTATGCCTTCAAGCGCGTGGGCCTGGGCCCGCTGATCGGCAAGCGCACCTGGGGTGGCTTGATCGGCATCTCCGCCAACCCGCCGCTGATCGACGGCGGTTCCCTGACCGTGCCCTTCTTCCGCTTCTACACGCCGGAAGGCGAGTGGCGCATCGAGAACGAGGGCGTGGCGCCGGACATCGACGTCGAACTCGACCCGGCGGCTGTCAATCGTGGTGAGGACACGCAGCTGGATGTGGCGATTGCCGATGTGCTGAAGCGGCTGGAGGGGTGGAAGCCGATCCAGCGCAAGTCGGCGCCTGACGCCGCCAAGCTGGGCCGCTGATGAAGTCCTGGGCGGCCCTGTCCCTGCGGGGCCGCTTCGTCCTGCTGGCCCTGCTGCCACTGCTGACCTCGCTCGCCCTCATCGCGCTGGCCGTGCGCCAGCAGGAGAGCGAGCTGGCCGCACGTGAGCACGCCCTCGTGCGCGTCAGCTACATGGACGCGCGTCGCACCGAGCTCAAGCACTACGTCGACCTGGCCGTCAGCACCGTCAAGCCGCTGCTGGGGCAGCCCGGCGGGCAGGAGCGGGCGCTGGCCATCCTGTCCTCGCTGGACTACGGCCCCGACGGCTATTTCTTCGTCTACGCGCTGGATGGCCGTGTGCTGATGCACTCGCGCCAGCCCGAGCTGATCGGGCAGAACCTGTGGGGCCTGCGCGACCCCAAGGGCCGGCTCACGATCCAGCAGCTCATTGCCCAGGCCAAGGCCGGCGGCGGGTACGTGGAGTACCTTTGGCGCAAGCCGTCCAGCAGCCTGCTGGCGCCCAAGCTGGGCTATGTCGTCGCCGTGCCGGAGTGGGACTGGATGCTGGGCACGGGCCTGTATCTGGACGGCATCGAGGCGACCATGAGCGAGCTGGAGCGCGGCGCGCGCCAGAACATCACGGCGACCATGCTGTGGGTGGGCGCAGTGGCCGTGTTCGGCGTGGCCCTCATCAGCGCGGGCGCCCTGGCGCTCAACCTCAGTGAGCACCGCAGCGCCGAGGCGAAGCTGCGCGCGCTGGCCCGCGAGGTGGTGCAGAGCCAGGAGGACGAACGCGGCCGCCTGGCTCGCGAGCTGCACGATGGCGTCAGCCAGGCGCTGGTGGCCACCAAGCTGCTCATCGAGTCGGCCCAGCATGAGCCCGCCAGTGCCGAGCGCCTGCAGGCGCTGGCGCTGAAGCGGCTGAACAGCACGCTGGCCGAGGTGCGCCACCTGTCCCACGCGCTGCGCCCGGCGCTGCTGGACACGCTGGGCCTGCCGGCTGCGCTTCAACACCTGGCGGGCGAGTTCGATGCGGCCGGCGGCACGCATTTCTCGGCGGTCGTCGAAGGTGAAGAGGTCGGCCTGCCCGAGGCCGTCAACACGGCGCTGTTCCGCATCGCCCAGGAGGCGCTGAACAACGCTGCCCGCCACGCCCACGCGACGGTGGTGACCATGACGTTGCGCTTCGAGCGCAACGGCGGCCTGGCGCTGGAGATCGTGGACGACGGCCAGGGCTTCGATGCCGACGCCGCCCAGGCCGTGGCCGACCGTGGCCTGGGCCTGCGCAGCATGCGCGAGCGAGCTGATGCGCTGGGTGCGCGGCTGAGCCTGATGACGTCACTCGGCATCGGCTGCCGGCTCACGGTCAAACTATCGGCTGCCGATCTCGCGCGCGCCGCCGTATGAGCGCCGTGCCGGGCCGCCCCAAGCAAGCTCGCTCCCGCCTGGCGGGACAGGCCGCAGGCCGAAGGGTGCACCAATGACCTCACCGCCCATCCGCATCCTGCTTGTCGACGACCACCCGATGGTGCGCGAAGGCCTGGTTGCGCGCCTGGCCGCCGTGCCGCGCTTCGAGGTCGTCGGCGAGGCGGGCCACCGCGTCGAGGCGCTGGAACAGCTCGCCCGCACGGCGCCCGATGTCGTGCTGATGGACGTGGGCCTGAAGGACGTCAACGGCATTGCGCTGGCCGCCGAGATGCTGACGGCCCAACCGAGCGTCAAGCTGCTGATGTTCAGCATGTATGACAACCCCGAGTACGTGCAGCGCGCGCTGCAGGCCGGCGCACGCGGCTATGTGCTCAAGGACGCGCCGGCCACCGAGATCGTGTCGGCCATCGACGCGGTGGCGGCGGGCGGCACTTTCCTGAGCGCCGCCGTCTCCGGCCGGCTCTTCCGCGGCCAGGCGCCCAAGCCGGTGCTGACACCGCGCGAGAGCGAGATCCTCGGCAAGCTGGGGCAGGGCGCGTCGAGCAAGCAGATTGCGCGGGATCTGGACTTGTCGGTGCGCACGGTGGAGGCCCATCGGCAGAGCATCAAGCGCAAGCTGGATCTGGACGGGCAGGCGGAGTTGATCCGGTATGCGGTGGAGCATGGGCGCGAGCAGTGAGACGCGGAATCAGGCGCAGGCTTGATCGCAAGCGGACTTTGCCGCAGCTGGTGCGCATCGCCCTGCGAGCTTGGGGCAGCCACAGAAGCTGGAATGCCATCGCGGCCTTGCACATGCGCGGCTCGCCCGAGACTCTGGCGCTGGCGCAGCGGCTTTCGCGCAGCCATAGCTGGCGGCGGCGGGCGCTTGGGCTTCACGTCGCGGCGCAACTGAGGCAGCGACGGCAGGGTGCAGAGTCCGGCAGTGTGGAGTACGCGCTGGAGGCGACGCAGCGCCTGCTGCTGGCAGGACTGCATGACGCGCATGACGAGGTTGTCGGCGCGGCCGTTTCCGGCCTGGGCCATCGGCCGCACCCCGAGGCGCTGGCTGAGCTGGTGCGGCTGGCGTCTCACCCCAGCAGTGATATGCGATGGCACGTGGCCGTGGCTTTGGCGCTGTATCCAGAACCTCCCGCCATCGACGCGCTGCTGCGGCTGGCGCGCGACGGTGACGACGATGTGCGCGACTGGGCCACCTTCGGCCTGGGGTCCATGCAGGGTGCGGACACGCCCGAGATTCGGGAACTGCTGTGGACGAACCTGAGCGATGCCGACCCGGACGTGCGCGGGGAGGCCGTCATCGGCCTGGCGGCGCGCAATGACCCAAGGGCGGTCGACTACCTGTTGACCCATCTTGACGACAAGTGCCGCATGCTCGATCTGAACGCCGCGGCAAAGTTCGCCAGCCCGAGACTGCTTCCTGCATTGCAGGCGCTGTTGACCGGCACGGCCGGTGACGGAGAGGTCGACCCGCAATGGCTGGACGCGCTGCGTGAAGCCGTCGAAACCTGCGCCAGCCCAACTTCAGGCACCTGACCTGCCGCGCACCGTTGCGGCGCATTGGCAGAGCACCCGGCACGGGCAGGAGCTGGGCGCTCAGGCCACGCCGAATCGCTGAGCGGTCGAGCGCGAGGGGCCGCAAGCCCTTGCAGATGGGGCAATGCGCCCGCCTCGTCCTCAATCGATATGTCGAAACGCCGCCGCGCTGGTGGAAACCTGAGTGGCGCCGGCAGCGCCTTGCTCAAGCATCCCCTCAGCGACACAGATCGCTCGCGCGGCACGTGAAGTCCCTGCGCGCCACCCCATCCATCAGGGCAGATTCATTCATCGAGGTACGGGAAATGCACCAGAGCAAGGCACGAGTTCGATTCACCCCAACTGACGCGAGGGGCCGCAGCGGGATGCCACGGCGCGCGGCCTTGGCGTTCAGCGCTGCCGTCGCGATGGCCGGGCCAGCCTTTGCGACCACCACGGTCTACGACGACTTCGACGCGCCCGGCTACTCCCTGGCCAGCTATGGCGCGAAATGGGTCAACCCGTATGGCCTGGGCGAGATGACCCTCACGGACACGCGCAATGTCGCCAACGGCAACTTCTCCATCAAGGCGCCCGTGTTCAAGACCGGCTTCGACTTCAGCGTCTACGACCACCTGAAGTACATCGCCACCAGCACGCAGTCGTTCGCGGTGCCGACCAACGGTTCATTGACCTTCTCGTCCACCATCAACGCCACGGCCTACAACACGCAGGCGGCCGGCCGTTTGATCAGCGGCAGCTACGTGCAAAGCGGCAACCCGTATTCGGCGCTGGCGCTCGAGGGCCAGCAGGCCGGCGCGGTGATGAACATGATCGACTTCTCCACCGGCCAGTTGTTCGACTGGTTCGTCTCCGGCTCGACGGCGTTCGCGCTCATCGAGCGGCTGCCCTCGGCGGTCACCAACCCGGCGTTGCAGCCCGGCGACGCGGGCTATGTCGGCATCGACAAGATGTACACGCAGATCATCAAGCAGGTCGCGATCGGCGCCGGCCCGCACGAGGTGTCCATCACCTACAGCGATTCGGGCAGCGTGAGCTACTTCCTGGACGGCGGCCTGGTCTCGACTGTCGACAAGGTCGGTGTGCCGCTGGACCAGCGCGGCGAGCCCTGGAGCGGCACCTACCCGTCCTACGGCCCGGGCGAACTGCTGGCCGGCAAGATCAACAGCCTGACCATCGGCCATGGGCTGTTCAGCCTGCTGGACGCCTTCCCCTTCCAGCATCCCGACCGCCCCGACCTGGCGGTCTCCATCCCGGTCTCTGAGCGCCTGTTCGGCCAGGGCATGGACGCGACCTTCGACAACTTCACCGTCACCGCCGTGCCCGAGCCCGGGAGCTGGGCGATGCTGGCGGCGGGCATGGGCCTGATGGGTCTGAGGGGCCTGGCCGCGCGGCGCCGCCGCGCGAGCAGGCCTTAACGGCCCGGGCGATCAACGCCCGCGCTGCGGGCCGTAGCTGTCGTGGCCGCGATCGCGGTGATCGTGACGGTCATTGCGGTCGTTGTCGCGGCGACCATCCCAGCGGTCATTCCGGCGGTCATCGTGCCGATCCCAGCGGCGGTCGCCGTAGGAGCGGTCGTAGACCACCCGCGGGGCCGGCGCGTAATAGACATCGCGCTCATACCTCGGGGCCGGCGCGTAACGCACGACCGGTGCCGGGCTGTAGTAGACGGGTGCCGGCTCGGCGTAGTACCTCGGCGCGTTGGACACCACGAAGTCGGCGGGCGGCAGGCTGATGCCGATGGACCAGCTCGTGCCGGCGTGGGCGGCGGTGGCGCCAAGCAGGGCAGCGCCAGCGATAAGAGTGGCAAAAGTACGACGAAGCATTTGGAACCTCCTACGAGGCCGAAACAACGGCCTGCGGTCACTGGTCAACGCCCGGTCGCAGCCACCGTTGACGACGAGCGCTGGCCATTCGTAAGCGGGTGTTGAGGCGTGTCGGACGCGACCTACAGCACCTCGTCCAGCAGGCCTTCCTGCCCGGCGCGGTGAACTGCTTCGGCGCGGTTGGCGCAGCTCAGAGCGCGCAGCGCCAGCGCCACGTGCATTTCCACGGTGCGCGGGCTCAGGCCCAGTTCTCGCGCCACCTGCTTGTCCGTCATGCCCTGTGCAACCAGGCACAGGATCTGGGTCTGTCGCCGGCTCAGGCGCGGCTTGTCGGGGCGGCCGCCACCCAGGAACTCGACGGTCTCAGCAATGAAGGTGCGACCGGCGTTCTGGCCCACCGGCAGGATATGGCTGTCGCTGTCGAGCAGCACGAATCGCGCACCCGGTATCCAGGCCACCAGTTTGCGGCCCTGTTCGAGCGTGACCATCTGGTCGTCGCGCGCATGGAAGATGAGCGTCGGGCATTGCACCAGCGCGCACTCCGCCTTCACGTCGATGCTGTAGTTGGAGCGCAGATGGCGCTCGGCAATATCGGGCGTCATGGACAGCCGCATGCGCTCGCTGACGAGATGCCGCGCCGCCAGATCGGCCACGGCCGCGCCCATCAATTGCGCGAGGAAGATCTGCCGGAACGGCGACTTCTCCTGTGCCCAGCCCTGGCGCGCCGTGGCCAGCAGCAGCTTGGCCTCTTCCAGCAGGTGCGGCGGTGTCGTCGGCGCGCTGAAATAGGCACGGGCGAAGCCGTTCACCAGCACCAGCGCCGTGACGCGCTCCGGGTGCCTGGCGGCATAGGCGATGGCGAGCGGCGCACCGCAGGAGACGCCCAGCAGCGCCACGGGCTCCGGGGCCATGGCGTCCATCACCGTCTCGAAGTCGGCGAGCAGGGTCTCGAAGTCGAAGGGCGGCACCTCGCGCGTGGACAGCCCGCAGCCGCGCGGGTCATAGCGCACGAGGGTGTGGTGGCGGCCCAGGGCCTCCAGCGTGGACCAGGTGTCGGGCTCGCGCAGCTCGCATTCGAGGTGGCTGACCCAGGTGCCGGCGCGCACAAGCTTGGGGCCGCTGCCCGTGAGCGCGCAGGCCAGCGTGATGCGGTCCGGGGTCACACAGAAGCGCAGATCCTGGCTGGGTTCCACTGGCTGACCTTGGGGCTGCGGCGATTCACGCATCTTGCGCGTGCGCCACCGCGTCGGCAATCAGGAGTTCGGTGTTCTCAAGCGCCTGCACCAGCACGGGCGCGCCAGGGCGCTGCTCGAAGCTGTCGCCCGCCTTCAGCACGCGGTCAGCCGAGCAGCCGTCGCGGGTGATCCAGACGCAGCCGCGCAGCACATGCAGCTGCAGGGGCCGGTTCTCCAGCGTGACGATGGCATTGAGCGCCATCGTGCGCTGCTGCGGCAGGGCCGCCGTGTCGGTCCGCGCTGCGCGCGCCGGCTGCGGCTGGCGGCCGAGCTGCATGAAGAAGCGAGGAAGGCTGGCGGCGAGGGTCATGGCGGGCTCCTTGGGCGATGGAGCCAGTCTGGTGGCCCGGCTGGGAATGCCGCAGTCGGCGGAATACGGTACGGGCCGGCAGCGACTACGGTATGGCTACCGTAGTCGCCACTGCCGTTCCGGGTTGACCCTTAGGTATTGCCGCGCGCCCGCCCCGCGTGGCTTGACCGATGCCCGCGCGGGCACCAGTTCCGACACTTCCTCACGGCAGCACCTGCCTTCGACAGGCGCGCCGAAACGGAGACAAACCTCATGTCGAACCTGCGTCGTCACCTTGCCTGGGCCGGTGTCGCGATCCTCGGCGCTGCATCCCTCGCCACCGTGGCCCTGAGCCGCGGCGAGACGATCAGCGCGCTGTGGGTCGTGGCCGCCGCGCTGTGCACCTACCTCATCGCCTACCGCTACTACAGCCTCTTCATTGCCGAGAAGGTGCTGGGGCTGGACCCCAAGCGGCAAACGCCCGCCTGGAAGTACAACGACGGCCTGGACTACGTGCCCACCAACAAGCATGTGCTCTACGGTCACCACTTCGCGGCGATTGCCGGCGCCGGCCCGCTGGTGGGCCCCGTGCTGGCGGCGCAGATGGGCTATCTGCCAGGCCTGCTGTGGATCCTGGCCGGCGTCGTCTTTGCCGGTGCGGTGCAGGACTTCATCGTGCTGTTCATCTCCACGCGCCGTGACGGCCGCTCGCTGGGCGACCTCGTCAAGCAGGAGATGGGCACGGTGCCCGGGCTGATCGCGTTGTTCGGCGCCTTCATGATCATGATCATCATCCTGGCGGTGCTGGCGCTCATCGTCGTCAAGGCGCTGGCGGACTCGCCCTGGGGCCTGTTCACGGTGGCCGCGACCATCCCCGTCGCGCTCTTCATGGGCGTCTATCTGCGCTTCATCCGCCCGGGTCGCATCGGCGAGGTGTCGGCCATCGGCTTCGTGCTGCTGATGGCGGCCATCTTCGGTGGCCAGTGGGTCAGCGAGAGCGCGACGCTGGCGCCCATCTTCACGCTGACGCCCACCACGCTGGTCTGGCTGCTGATCGGCTACGGCTTCGTCGCCGCCAGCATCCCGGTCTGGCTGCTGCTGGCGCCGCGCGACTACCTCAGCACCTTCCTGAAGATCGGCACCATCATTGCGCTGGCCATCGGCATCGTCATCGTCGCGCCGCCGCTGAAGATGCCGGCGCTGACGCAGTTCGCCGCCGGCGGCGGCCCGGTCTGGGCCGGCAGTCTGTTCCCCTTCCTGTTCATCACCATCGCCTGCGGCGCGGTGTCGGGCTTCCATGCGCTGATCTCGTCGGGTACGACGCCCAAGCTGCTGGAGAACGAGTCCCACGCCCGTTACATCGGCTACGGCGGCATGCTGGCCGAGAGCTTCGTCGCGGTGATGGCGCTGGTGGCCGCCTCGTGCATCGAGCCGGGCGTCTACTTCGCGATGAACAGCCCGGCTGCGGTGGTCGGCAAGGACGCCGCGACCGTCGCGCAGACGCTGTCGACCTGGGGCTTCGTCGTCACGCCCGAGATGCTGACGCAGGCGGCGGCCGACGTCGGCGAGAAGACCATCCTGGCCCGTGCCGGCGGTGCGCCGACGCTGGCCGTGGGCATGGCCGAGATCCTGCACCAGGTGGTGGGCGGCAAGGCCATGATGGCCTTCTGGTACCACTTCGCCATCCTGTTCGAGGCGCTCTTCATCCTGACCGCCGTGGACGCCGGCACGCGCGCCGGCCGCTTCATGCTGCAGGACCTGCTGGGCAGCTTCGTGCCGTCCATGAGGCGCACCGAGAGCTGGGTTGCCAACTTCGTCGCCACCGGCCTGTGCGTGGCCACCTGGGGCTACTTCCTCTACCAGGGCGTCGTCGACCCGCTGGGCGGCATCAACACGCTGTGGCCGCTGTTCGGCATCGGCAACCAGATGCTGGCTGCCGTCGCGCTGATGCTGGGCACGGTCGTCATCTTCAAGATGAAGAAGGACCGCTACGCCTGGGTCACCATGCTGCCGGCCGCCTGGCTGCTGGTGTGCACGATGACGGCCGGCTGGCTGAAGATCTTCTCGGCCGACCCCAAGCTGGGCTTCCTGGCCCATGCCGACAAGTACGCCACGGCGATTGCCGAGGGCAAGGTGCTGGCGCCGGCCAAGACGCTGGACGCGATGTCGCGCGTCGTCTTCAACGACCGGCTGGACGCGGCGCTGTGCCTGCTCTTCATGGGCGTGGTCATCAGCGTGCTGATCTACAGCGTCAAGGCCATCCGGGCCGCGCGCGGCACGGCCAGGGTCACGGCGCAGGAAACGGCCTTCGTGCGGCTGCCTGCGGGCCAGCATGCTTGAGCGTGGCGACCTGTCCCGCGCGGGTCGCTACCTCACGCAAAGCCTGCGCCTGATGGTGGGCGTGCCGGACTACGGCACCTATCTGGCACACCACCAGGCCACGCACCCGGAGCGGCCGGCGATGAACTACGAGGAATTCTTCAGGGAGCGTCAGACCGCGCGCTACAGCGCGCGCGTCGGCAAGTGCTGCTGATCGACGAAGAAGCGCCCAAGAAAAATGCCGCTCAGATTCAACTGAGCGGCATTCTCGATAAGACGGGCTGCTGTCACCGTTGGGCTGTTCCGGATGGAACAGCCCAGGGAACGTCAGGCCTTGGCAGCGCGGCGGCGGCGAACCGCTGCCAGACCGATCGCTGCGACGCCGACAAGAGCCAGGGACGCCGGCTCCGGCAACTCGCGGTCGCCGCCGTCGCCCACCACCACCGTGATTTCGGTGCGCGCCACCGGACCGCCGGCTTGATTGAACGCCTCCAGGTAGATGGAATAGGTGCCGTCGACGGTGGGGTTGAACAGGGCGGAGAGCCAACCGAAGTTTTCGGAGTTCTGCGCAATGCTGTTCGCGGCTGCCAGGCCAGCCTTGGTGGCCGCATCGGCATCGGTGCCGTTGCCTTGCGTGGTGCCGTTGTTGCCGAACGAGTTGTCGTTGAACACGGCCAGCGGATCAAACGAGGTGAAGGTCTTGCCCAAGCTCGGGTTGCTATCAATGCCCAGCATGTAGCTGTAGCTGCTGACCGAGGCAGTGCCCGCATTGATCGAGAAATCGAAGTTCCACGACGCCAGGTTGTTGAACCCGTACAGGGAATAGGCGCTGGTATCGCTGAAGGTATAGGTGCCGGCGCCATTGCTGGGCACGTTGTTGGTCGGCACGGGGAAGCGCTCCCGGGCACGCAACGCAAGCTGGACGCCGCTGCCCGTTTGTTCGGTCCAGCCGTTGTCGCCAACGCCAGAGCCGAAGATTGCCGTGATCGTGGCATCTGCGTGCGCGCTCATCGTTGCGGCAAGCGCAGCAGCAAGGAACAAGGACTTCGCGCCTACAAGGCGGAAATTGGTCTGCATGTTGTCTCCTTCATTGTCGATTTCTGAGGATGAAAACCATCCCGCTGAACCAATTCGCAACAAGCGTGCCGAACGTTTTTTATTAACCAAATCAATAGCTTGCTGAAACCTTTCTTCAACCTGTTGGATTTCTGTAAAAGTTCTCGACAAGTATTGAAATGACTCGCGAGATGTTGTAACAGCCGCTTCGTCAGCCCGTTGCAACGTCACGCAGTAGTGCAAGGCCTGCGCATGCCTGTTTTGAACGACGACGCTTTGCCTGCAGGCTTTCGCCTTCTCCCCGGCCTGCTGGCCCCCGAGCGGCGGCAGGCACTGATCGTCGAACTCGTCACACTGCCGCCCGGCTCGGCGCGGCAGCGCGAACTGCTGGAGCAGCCGTGGTGTCAGGCACTGGCTCGGTGGCTGAAAGGGTTGCCGCAGTTGCGCGACGTGTTGCCGGAAGATGCCGTCGCCGTGCAGTGCACGCTGTTCGAAAAATCAGGGGGCCGCAACTGGTTGGTCCCACCACATCAGGATCTCGCCATCCCAGTCGCTGCACGTGTGGAGCATCCGGGTTTGAGCGGCTGGTCTGTCAAGGGCGGACGGCCGTTTGTGTTCGCGCCCGCCGAGGTGCTGGCGCAGATGCTGGCCGTGCGCCTGCACCTGGACGACGCGACCGAAGCCGACGGCGGCTTGCGCTTTGTTCCGGGCTCGCATCTGCAAGGGGTGCTTGGCGACGATGCTGCGCTTGCCTGGGGTGATCGTGTGGGTGAGGTGCCGGCAAACGCGCTGGCCGGCGACGCGCTGCTGATGCGGCCGCTGGTGTTGCATGCGTCGTCCAAAGCTTCGGCACCGACCGGCCGACGCCGCGTGCTGCATTTCCTGTTCGCACCTCGGGAGTTGCCGTTCGGCCTGCAGTGGCAGCGGCCGGTGTAGCTGCTGCGGGTTGGCGGCAACGCCCAGCCGGGATTTCGTCCCGGCCGCCGACTCACTTTTTGCGCCGCCAAAAAGTAAGCAAAAAGCTCTCCCCTGCAAAACCGCCCCTGTCGGGGTCCCCTGCGATGCTCGAAGCCCGGGGCCGCACCCCACTCACTTCGCTACGCTC
>NZ_JBGCUM010000082.1:0-16676 GCF_054177665.1 Roseateles sp. P5_E8
CGGGTAAGGACAGTACAGCCCCGACGTGACGATGCTGCGCGCAAGCACGGACTTACCAGCGGGCCCGTGAATGGTCATCGACACATCAACGTGGCGGTGATAGTCGCCCGAAAGGAACAATACATCTTCGATCTGCTTCTCCGCGATAAATCCCAGCAGGTCAGCAACGCTTTGGGGAAAACGCTGCCAGCCGTCACTCCYGAGTGCGTTTGCGGGGCTGGTCTGGCCCATCTCATGCGCTTCCTTGAACCAGGGCGCGATGGGTGAGCCCGTGACGATCACCTTGGGGCGGCGACCATACTTGGGGTCCTCATGCAACTCAACGAGCCATTCCTGCAAAGCTGACATCTGTTCAGCCTGCATGATGAATGAACCACTGCGGTCGACGGTATTTGCATCCMTTCGCTCCGAGCGGGTGTCACAAAGAAACACCGCGAAGCCGCGGAGGGTGAAATGGCGCCAGGCAGGATCCCCCGCTGTCCGCTTGGGGCCAGCATCAAGCTGGTACCGCTGCCAGACGTCCTTCGCAATGCAGAATTCGTGCGGCCGACTCGCGGCCGTGAGATTGTTGTAATCGTTCCTGAACTCGTGGTCGTCCAACACCATGTACGTGGGACGTCGGCGCATAACCTCTCGTTGATACGGGGAAGACCAGGCTTCGTGGTGCGTATCCAGAACACGCGACTTGGCGCCGCCGGCGTGGCCGGTCTCCACTCGCATGTCGACATACACCTGGTCGCCGGCGAGGATCAGGCCGTCTATCGGCGCGTGTCCTTTGGGAGGAACCTCCGAAAGCTGGCGAGCCACGTTACCCATGGATGCATCGGCCTGATCCCGGTCAAAGAGCATCGGCCGTTGGCGGCATGCGCCGAGCACCAGCCCCAGATCGGTGGATCCCTTTTCCCGCATGCGGCGCAGCCAGGATGGATCGAGCCGCAAGCCCATGGAGACCTCGTTGGGTGTCCCCAGACGACGCGACGTACGACGCAATGCCGCACGTTTATCCATAACCTTCGACGCCAACGCCTGAGGGCTGTCCGGCCACTGGCCATGGACCGCCGCAACCAGCAGTTGAACGGGCTCGTCTGTTGCTCCGACATCCTCGGGCAGATAGGTGACGACAACGTTTTCATGGCGGTCGCGAGGAAGCACGTCAATCTGAGGCATCCGAAGCGGCTCGCCCTCCGCCGCGAGCACGCTGGCCACCGCCTGAAGGTCGCGACCCGGGTCATCAACCCGGATGCCCACTCGCAATTCCAGCATGTCATCGCCGGTCAACTCGACATGCCCCAGCCATGGACCAACACGGGGCAGTCGAATCTCCCCAGCATTGTCAATTCGGGCCTTTCTCTTATTCAGCGTTCCAGCCTTGAGGCGCGCGTTGACGCTGTTCAAATGTGTGGCCACATGCTTGAAGACCGCTTCCTTTGCCCAGCGGCCGACTACGCAGTCCAAGTGACCATGTCGAGGTACACATCGGGCGGTCACGTCAACGCCCACGCTCTCCAGCAATTTCTTGTTGCGCTTCAGCGTACGTGGCTTGAAGGTCTTGTTCTTGGCTCCGTGCAGCAAGAACACTGGAAAGCTGAAGTTCTCGAATAGACTTTCGGTTGTGACCAGGACATCTTCGCCTGCGTGATTTGTCAGGCGGTGCCCGAATGCGTACTGCGCGGTCTGCTCATACGTGGTGAGGTTGCAGCTGCCCAGCAGATCGTCCATGACCGCCAGCAGTTCAGGCGTCATGTTCTCGTGCTCGAACAGCTGACCAAAAATCGCCGCCGAACGATTGGCGTTTGTGCGACTGGCATTTCGCTGCACGTCGCCGGTCAGACGGTAATGTTCTCGCTGCTCTTTCGGATACAGAAACGTTCCAATGATGCGGTCCAGCATGGATTCCGCGTCGGTTATGTCCTGACTGGCGACGCTGTGAGCCTCTGTCATGCCCATCAGTTGTCGCAGGCGCGCGGCCATATAGGCGCGTGCCCGGCTGTTGCGTGGCAATTCAACCTCTGGACCGACCTGCATCAGCGCCGCGCCAGCCACCAATGATTGCGGCCCACTGCTGCCAGGTACCGTACTGTTCAGATGACCACTCAAGGCGGCCATGCAAAACATCGCTGAGCCGATGCAGTGCGCAACCACCTGCACCTGCCCTCCACCAGTGGTCTTGCTGATGTACCTAATCAGCGCGGGGATATCTTCACGCGCGACCTCATCCATCGTCCATTGGCGGCGAGAACTCTCCAGTCCAATGCTGGTGCGCAGCTCCGCGACCCAGACGTCATGCCCCTGCGTCGCTAGCCATGGCGCCATAGGCTGGGTGATGGCGGGGTGGGTGAATTGGATGCCGCCCGAGCCAAAGCCGTGCAGGATGAGCACGGGCAGGCCACCGTTGTCGTTCTTAGGATCGCGAATCCGTGTGAGTCGCAGGCGCAGCGGTGTGACCGTCAACGAGGCGGCTTGGGGCAAGGGCTGCTTCGGCAACGCGGGCGTCACCTCGACAGTGTGAACTTCGATCTTCAGGTGGTTGAAGCCGCGCGCATTGGCCTCATCCGCGTAGCGGGTCGGCGGCAGTCGCTCCAGCCTGCGAGGACCACGTATTTCCGCGGGGTACTCGGCGCGGCGGAAGCTGAACATGTGCAGACCGAACATCACGCGTCCGAAATACAACCCAAGCGACGACATGTCACGCATAGCGGCCACGCCGTCTTCCTGCTTTCGCACGCGTATTGGGAGCTCATATCGGCTGAGCGCAGCCATCGGATCGAACTCGACCGTGGTGACATCGACCTCTAGGCCGGATGGCAGGCGCGCCTGCAACTTCAGCTCGGAGATCTGCCGCCAGGGATTCGCCGACTCGGGGTCATCGCTGTCCGGCAGCAGATAACCGACTCGCTTCGCGCCGAACAGTACGGTGCCCTTGGGCAGCTTGTAGACGCGACCATCGGGCGAACTGTTGAGAGACCATTCCCGGTCAAGCGGTTCGAACGTGTACGCCAGCAGCCGAACCGCACCAAAATGTGTCGCGCCGATAAGCTTGTTTCCTACTCCCTCGAAAAGGCTGCGTCCGAAATGCCGCGCCTCTGCGCTATCGGCGGCAAGGCGATGCCGGATGAAGTTGCACGCGACCCGCCTGATTCGCGTCCCCACCCAGCTTGGCTCGATTGCCATCCACCGCACTTGGCCGCGCAGCCACAACGGAGTGCTGCCCGGCAGCCGCTCTATCTTGACGGAGTCGTCGGGGGCGCACTCGTCAATATCGCAGTTCCAATTCTGGGTTTCGACGTCGGTGACGACGGCCGGCTCCGGCTGGGGGTGGGAAGCGGGTCTCGTGCTCCTTTCGGTCTCGATGTCAAAGCGCGCGAGAAGATCGACGTTTTTGTTGGGGGAAGCCAGGAACGACTGCAGGTCCTCGATCTCCGCAAATCGCGCCCGCACCGAGAGTCGGTAGTCCAATGTCGGGTCGCCGCCGAGATGCGGCGGCAACTTGCCCTGCATTCGCTCTTGGAAGCGGACAGATGTCGGATGTGCCACGCGCGGCTCTGTGCGAACAGCAGGCAGCTTTAGCGCGGGCAGGTCCTGTAGTTTGAGCTCAGACACTAGACGCCACCCCTGGTCCGCTACCCACTGGTCAATTGCACCTTCGGCAATCGCCGTGATGGTCAGCAATGGGTTGATGCCCAGTGCGGTGGGCACGATTGCCCCGTCCAGGATGTAGAGCCCTTCGTGCACCAGCCGATCGTGCTGCCCGGCGCGTTGCGTGCGATGCTGCTCTTCCATGGCACCACTCGCGGGCAGACCAGTGTCGAAGACCGCGCCGAAGGGGTCARCCACACCGTCGCGCGCGTTGTCAGCCATACGGCAGCCGCCCAGCGGGTGCACGGTGAGCAGCCGTTTCTTGGCCTGACCCAGGCCCAGGTAGTTCTCCTTGGGCATGAATTGCCACAGGGGGTTGTGCAGGAAGGTCGCGCCACCCGTGGCTGCGGAGGACAGCTTCTGGTTCATGGCGCGAAAGGCCGGCTGGTCTCCCACATGGGGCCAGCGCACCAGGAGTTCGCCGTCGCGCTCCGCGGAGGACCAGCCGACCGTCGGCTCGAGCCGCCCCTGCGCTCCGTCGTCGACATAGGCCACTGTCAGAAGGCTGCGTCCGACGGCAGGCACATCTACTGCATAAATGTCTGGATCGCCGCTGCTTTCACAGTTCAGGTTGAGTCGAGTCCAGCGGTGCGGCACCATCATCGTGGTGAGTATTTCGCTGAACACCCAGCCCAGTGCGCCGGGGATGGTCAGGTCCTGCACCGCGTGGCCGACCACGCGCTTGCTTCGAAAGCCATCATTCTGACGGGTCTGCCATCGCAATATTTGCGTGATCGTCGGCCCCGCCTGACGCTTGTCTGGAACGGTGTCTTCGTGCGGGCTGCCCCCCACTTTTTGGCCCAAATCGTAGATTGCCGACAGCACGTCCCCATTGGCGGAAAAGCCGCTGCCCAGCCGGCCCGAGACGGGTAGGCCAGCATCACGGGAGCGCATCAGAATCTCCGTACTGCCAAAGGTCCCCGCCGACAGCACGACATAACGCGCGCGCAGCTCGAAGAAGTCTCGGTCGTTTGGCAGCAGGCCCGGGTCCGTCAGGCGCCATTTGACCTTCCATCGGGCACCGTCTGCCTGAGCTCCAGGCAAGGCCTCCACGCTGTGTACTGTTGCCCCCGTAAAGAGTTTGGCTCGCTGACGCCACGCATCAGCAAGATAGTTGTGCGCCAACGTACGTTTGGCGCCAACGTTACAGCCGGTAAAGCAGTCGCCGCACTCGATGCAGGGCGCGTGCGGAGGCTTCTCCGCAGTTCCGATGCTCGCCTGCGCGGTGGGGGGCACGATGCTGAGGGTGGCCGGCACGCAGCTACTGCCCAGGCGCCGACTCAGTTCCTCCATCGCCGCCTGTTTCGGGACCCGTGAAGCGGGCCACAGCTGAGCGCCCAGATTCCGGCGGGCGCGCCCATAGAGCGACGCCCACTGATCCTTTGCGCCGCGCCAGGGTTCAGGCCACTCCACCCGAGCTAGGACTTCCGCGTCGGCGGGTTCGCAGACACCAGCGTTGATGAGCGAGCCTCCGCCCAGTCCGTTCGCAACCAGAGCGGCCACATCGCCACCCAGGCGCCAGTCCATGAGCCCCTCAGGGTTGACTGGCACGTCCATCATGCCGCTTCCGTTGGCACGCAAGTGTCCGACTAGGTCCGCTAGCCGGTCCGGGAAGCTGCCCGGTGTGTACTCGAGGCCGCGCTCGAGTACTGCAACCGACATGGGCTCGTCGCTCTGCCCTTCAATCAGCGCACTCAGACGCTTGGCAGCTACGGCGCCGCCGTAACCGCTTCCGACCACGATGACATCGAAGTGTGGCGCGGTGGTCTTGCCATCGGGCTGTCGGCCGGACTGCTGCCAGTGTTCGAAAGCCCGAGCCAAGCTTTCTGCGCCCTGTGACAACCACCTGCCGCCTCGTTGCATCCGTCAGCCCTCCTGTGCAAGCAAATCGATGATGGTGGTCACAAGCACCTCGCCGGTGACGGGTTTGTGCAGAACCGGCAAGCCGGTCTCGGCAAGCAGCCGCAACTTGTCGGGTGAGGTGTCCCCGGTGACCACTACGGCGGGCGCGACACAACCCGCCTCGCGCAGAGCCTGGATGACATCAATGCCTGATTCCTCGTCGCTGACCCGGTAGTCCACCACGAGAGCGTCGACGCGGGCATCATCAAGCAGCATGAGGCGAGCTTGCTCCGAACCTGCAGCGCCGCGGACTTGCCAGTTAGCGGCTTCGAGCATCAAGCGCAGCGCCTGACGGATGTCAGGTTCATCGTCGATCACCAGTACGCGAAGAGAGCCGCTCTTGGTGGCTGCCTTGGCCATCGAGGATGGTGCGAACGTTGGCGAGCTCGTTGCGTCGCTCTCTGTTCGGCCGGCCGGCAAGTCGAATTCGAATGTTGCGCCCTCTCCTTGCGAGCTCACGAGACGGATGGCGCTGCCTAGCAACGAGGTCTGCCGCCTAACAATGGCTAGCCCCAGGCCCATACCCTTGCTGCGACTGCGTTCCGGGTTGCCAACTTGGTAGAAGTCTTCGAAGACGCGGGATTGATCGGCCAATGCGATACCGATGCCGGTATCACGCACCGAAAGACGCACGAAGCGGCGGCCCTCGGCCTCGACAGCATGCGCTCCCAACGTGATTCGCCCGCCAGGCGGCGTGAACTTGATGGCGTTGCCGACGAGGTTGTCGAGAATGCTGCGGAGCAAGCTCTCATCGGTATTCACGACGAGGCTTCCAGGTTGTGAGCCCAGCTGCACGTCTATGGTCAGGCTTCCGAGCTCGGCATCTCGACCGAAGTCCTCTCTCAGCTGCGCGAACAGCGGCGAAACCTTCAATGAGCGTGGGGTCAGCTCGAGTGCACCGGCCTCGATCTTGGCGATGTCCAAGTACTTCCGCACCAAGGGTTCCGCATGTTCGAGCGCCCGCCCAATTCCCTCTCCGATGGCCTGAAGCGGCGCGTGGCCAAGTTGGTCCGCGTGCAGGCGAACTGCATCGCCGTACCAGCGCAGTACGCCCAATGGCTGGCGGAGGTCATGACTTGCAGCTGCAAAGAAGCGAGTCTTGGCAAGCACGGCAACTTCGGCACGCTGTCGCTCCTCGTCGGCGCGGCGGCGCTCGACCTCTGCGCGTTGACGTTCGGCCTCGGCTCGCAAGCGCTCGGCATTGACCCGGTCGACTTCTTCGCCCAGCTGACGCAGAGTTTGGCCATAGCTGCGCACATTGAGGACCAGCAAGGCGAGCAGCAAGGTCAGGAGGATGGCGATCCATCGCCCTTCGAAAGTGTTGCGAGTGAGCCAAGCGCCGACCTGCACGACGCCAAGGGGCACTACCCATGCGGCATAGGCTTTCACCAAGCCCGCCGCAGAGCCCAGGCCGCCGGCAGCCGATCCGATCGTGACCAGGGTGACAAGAAAGTGAACCTCGGTATTGCCGGTCTGAAAACCAACGACGATGGGCCACGCCCGTACGACGCCGAGCACGAAGAACCAAAGGTAGACGCGCCTCATGTCTGTTGGCTTGGGAACCGGTCGTGCCACTACCAGACGCTGGACGTAGAGAACTCGACCCACCTGCAGCACGCCACTGATGGCAACCCAGAGCAGGATCCAGCTCGACACTCCAGCGCGCATGAGTAGCCACGCGAGGAACACATCGATGACCGCCACCACGAACGGACTGCGACGAAGCTGGTCGCGTACAAGTTGGAGCTGTGACGCAGGCACGTCATCCCGTGCCGGCCTAGGGGATGCTGTGGTGTCAGTTTCCGCGAACACCGCCGCCCGCATTGCCGCGGCCCGTAACCTCGAAGACCGCCTCACCTCGCCGACGCACACCCACCACGCTCAGGATGCCGCGGACATGCGTCTTGACGGTGGCTTCGGTTATTCCGAGTTCGCGGGCGATCTGCTTGTCGCTCAGCCCGCGCACCATGATTCGGAATACATCAGTCTGGCGCTCGGTCAGTTCCGGGAAGCGCTCGCGCGGATCAAGGAGCGTTGCGGGTTCGGGTGCCGCGTGATAACGAGGGTTCGCTCGTGCAGCCAGTGTCTGAGCCGGCAGGTAGATACCACCACGGATGGCAATCTGGATTGCATCCACCAGATGAGATCCGCTGGCACTCTTGGTCACGACGCCCGAAAGGCCCAGCTCGAAGAGTAAAGCCGGCCAGTCGTTCCTGTCGGCGCCTGACACAACAAGGATTGGTGCTCGGCAACCCTGCGCGCGTAGCGCCTGGACCATTGCACGCCCCTGCATTTCCTGGCCGTCGCCATCCAACAGATACCAGTCGAGCAGCACCAGCTCGTAGTGCACGCTACCGGCGAGCCGCAGCGCCGTGTTGGCATCGGCAGTCTTGTCGAGCGAAAGCTCTGGCAAGGCGGCCTGCAGGAACGCTTCGAGCCCCTCCAGTACCAGTTGCTCGTCATCTATGACCAGTGCGCGCATCGAATCCTCGGCCGGAATCACGGAGAAACACCGTGAAACCGCAAATTTGTATTTGCCCGAGGTTAGCGCCGAGGCACGACAGCAGGCTTCATTCGAAAGATGGAGTCGCCTCGTTCGACTGCGCGAGGACGACGGAGCCGACCAGCTCTATCGTTGCTACGACAGCTTGCAAATCTTGCGTACCGGTAGCAATCCACGGCGCGCCCAATTTTGCACCATCCCGCCTCGGCGAGCTGCGACGGGCGTGTGCAATGGAGGTAACCACATCATGAGCAGCCAGCATTGGCCGGTTCCGACGGTACGCAACACTTCCCCCGCCATCGCGGTGAATGCGCTCTTGACAGCAGCGCTAGATGCGCTGGACGGGGGCGTGATGGTGTGCGATGCCCACTGCAGCCTGTTGGCCCAGAACCAAGCGGCGCGCTGGGAGTTGACCGATGGAGGCGTCCTTCGCCTGAGCACCGAGGGCATTCTCGACATCGCTTCCGGTCCCAGCCTGCAGGCTCTGAGGCGCGCGGTGCATGGTGCCGCCCTGCATCGCAGCCACCATCTGGTGCCTCTGCGACAGGGCGCTCAGATGCTGATGATCTCTGTTCAGCCGCTGCGGGTCGATGAGGCTGCCGAGCAGTGGGTACTGGTTCTCACCGGTCGGCGCGGCGTGTGTCCTGACCTCGCCGTACAGCATCTGGCTCGGCTGTATGACCTGACCCCAACCGAACTCTCAGTGTTGTCCAGCCTCCTGGCGGGCGTCCGCATTGCCGACCTAGCACGCGCAAGGAGCATCAAGTTGTCCACAGCGCGCAGCCACGTGGCGTCGTTGCGAGCAAAGATGGGCGTGCAGCGACTTGATGACATCACTAGGCTGGTAGCCGAACTACCGCCGATGCGAGGTGCATTGACGCGGTATGAACCTGTCTCCATCCCACCGTGCCATCCGGAGGCCAGACCGGCGATCACCGGTTTCCGTTCGAGCCAGCCGGTGCTTGTCTGATCCAACGGAAAGCTTGCTGAGCAGGGCCGAATCGCGGAGAAAGCGATACGGCTCAGCGACCTTGGCTTGTCCGAGGTGTTCCTTTTTCAAGGTGCCGCCATCGAGGCGCTGGATGACTTGCTTTAGGGATACAGCCTTCGGCTTGCAGGTGTCATCACTTGTGGGGATGCAGCTAGCCTGAGCGCACTCGGAAAATTACACGTGCAGCGCGTCCTGCGCGTTGAGGTGGGCACCGAGCTAACACCCACGCTGCTCCGGATCACGCAACGATCGCAACGCTAATGCCGCACTGCGGATCAGGGACGAACCATGGCGACAAGCACAGCGAATCAAGCGACCACGCCTCGCCGAGCAACCGAACGCTCTGCGTTCAAGCTCTACGCGGCGGGCTTTATGGGTGGAATTAGCCTTGCTCTTGGCGACCTGGTCACCAACGAACAAGCAGCTACCGTAATCAAGTTTCAGGGTGCGCTAAGAGCGCTCGACTGGCCTGGCATTCAGAACGGTGGTTCCGTGGGCCTGATCTTGATCGGAGTGCTCGGCGCGCTCTTTTGCTGGATCTGGCCGGTGACTTCACGCGGTGACGCCTTCATGCGGGGCTTTTCGGTATTTGCGATTCTTAGTGTTGGTACGCCGTTCAAGGTTTCCAAGGACCAATTGCCTGTGCAGCGCCCAGCGGATCAGTCGACACCGAAAGCTCAGAAAGTTCAGAGCGGCTTCACTTGGATATCCGAAGCGAACGCACAAGACGCAGCACCTCCCGGCGAAAAGCCGAATCGTCCGGCCAACGATGCTGTCTCCGCGACTGTGGCGATCGTGCACACGGGCGTGTCGTCCTGTAAGCCGCGCTATTGGGGCCTGTTCGGGCTTGGGTCCTTTCTCAACAACTCGCTGGAAATCTGCGAAACCGGGCACACGCTCCCCGTAGGTACAAAGGTCAAGATCCTGGAATGCTGGGACACAGGTCTGCGGTCGTACCGCTACGCGAGGATCGAGTACGAGTGGAAGGGCAGCCAGCAAATCGGCTGGGCTATGACAGGCCAAGCGCCGACTGTTTGGAGCTACGTTGTTCCTGAAGCGAGCGCTTTGACGCACTTGCCTGYCAGCTGCAAGACGTCTTGACAGCGCGTTCTTCGCGCCTACCTGCGCGATGTACTGGAGCGACTGCCAACTCATCCGGCCAGCCGCAGTCATGACCTGTTGCAACACCGCTGGCACTCAAGCCTTCAGCTTGCGCATCCACAGCGCACGGTTCAGGCTCACGCCTCGGTCGATGCTGCCAACCGGCCGGGTCTGCATCCGCTTGCCTTGCGCGCTGCAGCGTGGCTGTCCGCCGCGCATGACGTTCTCCTGCACCCGTTGAAAAGTCGTATGCGCACAGGAAAGGATTGATCACTGAGTGTTCAGGCTCAGAATTCGGACAACGTCACTCGCTGCGAAGCGGATCTTCCGCACTTCTTCATGCTGCTCGCAACCGCCGATTCTTAGGAAGACTGGATCGAATGCTCGTCGTGCCGGACTTGAGCCTCGACAGTGCTCGCAGCGTCTGCCGACTGAGTTCGAAATACTGCCGGGATGTGCCTTCGTCTCAGCCGGCCAGACGCTGAGCTGCGTTCTTCATGCCTTCGAAGATGAACTCAGCGACTTTGGCATCGAATCCTCTGGGCAGCGTTGCGCTGACCCTGGCGATGACGCTGGGAGTTTGTTCCACAACTTCATCGATCAGATGTTCCGCTGTGCGGCCATCCGCCGCCAGGACGCCGTGTCGCGCGCCCAGCGCTAGCCAATGGCGGCGCAGGATGTCGCGCATTTTCCAGTGCGCGTTTTTAGACCGCACGGCCATGGCCATCTTGGCCTTGAACGGTGAAATCTTCGATGGCCCCTCTCCCAGCACCGGATAGGCCGACAGCACGTCGTACAGCGGCGTCAGCTGGTAGCGGCCGTGCGGCCGCAAGAACAAGCTGAAGTTCTTGGCGTGGCCGTCTGTCGCGCAGAGCATCCAGAACAGCAGCTGCGCCTTGAAGAAATCACGGCGGTCCTGCTCGCGGGCCAACGAACCGTCGAGGACGTCGAATATCCGCTCCATGCCAGGCCCGCCGTCGGCCTCGTACTTGGCATCCGGTGGGATCCCGCTGGCCTGGCACATGTCTTCCTGTGGCAGGCGGATCAGACGGCTTTCCCCGGAGGGATGTTTCCACCACATCCGGTCGAACCGCTCGACCACCAACGCTTTCACGTCCTCGAACTGAAGTGGGTGGCAGGTGGCCACTGGCAACCCGAACTCACGCAGGATCAGCGAGCACAGCCACTCGTTCTCGACCGATCCACGCATGTCCAGCTTCATGCCGCCTATGAGGCCGAGCGGCAGCTTGTAGATATGCGTGGTGGGTGTGTTGCCGCTCGGAAGGCACCACTGGCCGTCCCGCAGCAGCAAAGCCGTCTTCTCCTGCGCGCCCGCAATCGAGATGCGGAAATCGTCCGCACCGTCCAAGCCTATGGCGTTCGAGGTTGTCGCGCTGCGCAGGACCTGGGCGATCTGCGCTTCAGTTAACTCGTCAGCCTGCAAGGGGGAGTCGCCGGCGGAGGCCGCATCCTCAGAAAGGATCTCAAGCGCGCCGACGCAGTCGCGGCCGATCTCGGCCAGCAACTCAAAGGCTTCGGTCGATCCCGTGTTGAAGCGCCGCGCCAGCCGCTCCCGGATGTCTTTGCTGTCCGGTAGCAGGTTCTCGAAGTAGGCGCGAACCTTGTCCCCGCGATGCGGCGCATTGCCGGGCATGAAGGGCAGCGACAGTGACAGCGGCCTCCCTTGCTCGGACTGTGTCCAAGCCAGGTCATATTGCAGGGCGTCGGGCGCGTTCGGCGCCAGGTTCCAGGTGCCAACCCTGGCGCCGTTCATCCAGAGACCTAGGGTGCGACTATGCGAGCGGCGGCCCATGGCTTACCAGCCCGGCTTGTCGGTCGGCGAATTGGAGGCAGCGGCGCTCTCCGCCGGTTTAGCGAGCGCCACTTCCACGCCAAAGATGTTGAACAGCCTCAGCAGACGGGCCGCACCCACCTTGTCCGCGTTTCTCTCCATCGCCGAATAGGTCTGCTGCGAGACACCCAGCCGCAAGGCCACCTCCTCCTGGGTCAGGCCTGCCTCCTTGCGGAAGGCCTGTAGCAGGGAGGGCAGTTGATCAGGCGTGCGAACGACGAACTGAACCATACAAGTCCTACGCTGTAATTTTAGTTTACAGCTTTTGATGTGTATGTTCAGTTTACATGCTGTGAGCAGTAAATTCAACCAACAGCTTCGGAGCTGTGGAGTTGCGCTGGATACGTGAGACTCATCAGCTATGCATTAACTCCAACGCGTCACCATCCGGCGGCTTGAGGAGACGCCACGGCTCAGTTCCCAGTGCTGTAGCCAGCCGCTGGATGTTGCCTAAAGACACGTTCCAGCGTGACCGTTCGACGGCAGAAACATAGGTGCGATCAAGTTCGCACTCCATCGCCAGATCTTCCTGCGACCAAGCCCTCTGAACACGGAGCAGCCGTACGTTGTATGCGAGCACGCCACGAACGTCATCGGGCGATGGCAGTTCATCCGGTGGCTTGGGCTTGGCTGACATGCCGCCAGAGTGCCGATGTGATAGATTTGCATCTACGGAGTTTGCTTCACGTAGTGCGCGTGATTGCTGCGCTCCGGCGTTTGCCTGCTTGGATCGCGACCCGACCGAGCGGGTGCGTCTAGATCGACACCGTGTGGAGTGATCTATGCCCTACTTCTTCTGGAAAACCCCCAAGTGGTTCGAAGGCGCGCTCTGCTGCCGGTATCTGGTCGTCCGGTTCGGCAAGCTACGAATTCCGATGGTGGAGGATGGGGTCAAGGTGACCTCTGAGTGGCACTGGGCACTCGGGTTCTTCACCGACGGTCAATGCCAAGTGCTCGGTGCGTGGCGTGACGACGGCGTTGGAACTGCCCAGCGGATCGCCAAAGACCTCAACGACCGAGGCATCGAACGCATCAAGTCCATCGCGGCGGATGACGATCTGGTTGAGGCGCTGGCCAGCCTTCGCCCCAAGGCGGGTAGAAGTTCCACGGATGAACTCGCCGAGTCCGGCGCCTTTGGCCGCCGCATGCGACGCGTGATCCGATGGACCGAAACAGCGGGGCAACAACTGCAGGTTCGCATGTCGCGCGTGGCAAAGGCTCAGCCGCCGTTTGCTGATCAGGCCGCAGCAGCAGACTTCATCGCGCAGGCGTTTCAACGGGCGGATCGCGATCTGCTGCATGACCGCTGGGACCGAAAGCACCCAACGCCGTTCGGCCAGGCCGCCTTTGTAGGGGCCGTCGCCCACGCCGCCTGACCGCCATGTCGGCCCGACTCTTGAGCAATTGGAAGGACGTTCTGGCGCGCGTGCGAGGCGCGCTCAGACGTCGCGGGCGGACCGAGCATGAAGCAGAGGACATGGTGCAGGAGGCTTGGCTGCGCCTGGTCCGTTACGAGGACGAGCAGGCGCCCATTGAGCAGCCTGAGGCCTTCCTGATGCGCACGGCGCTGAACCTGTCCATCGACGTGCACCGCTCGACTGCGAGTCACGGTGAGCATGTGGTGCTGGAGCACGCAGTCTTGATTGATACGGCGCCATCCGCTGAGGACTTTGTGCTCGCCAGGGAGCGCACCGCCCGCCTGGAGGAGGGGCTACGGCGTTTGACCGACAAGACCCGCGACATCTTTCTGGCTCATCGCCTTGACGGGTTGACCTACAAAGAGATTGCAGCGCTCCAGGGCATCAGCGTCTCCACGGTTCATCTGCACGTTGCCAAGGCCACATTGCGGCTCACGAGCTGGATGGAAGGTTGGTAGCCGTGCTACCGCCGGATGCGCCCGCCACGCCGGGGGCCCCCGACGAGCAGCCGCTCGTAACCCAGGAAGTCGCTTCAGAGGCCGCCATGTGGTTGGCGCGCCTGCACGGTCCCGACCGATCCCGCTCAACGGAACGCGAGTGCCTGGCGTGGCAAGCGCGGTCTGCGGCACATCGACTGGCGTTCGAGCGCTGCACGGACACGTGGCAGGACGTTGGCGGTATTTCGCGACGTGACGTCGCCCGGTCGCATGAACGTGGAGACGGCGGATCGGCTACTCGTCGAGTTGCATCGGCCGCCGTCGCGCTTGTCTGCGTGTCGACGCTGGCCTGGTGCTGGTGGCCAGCCGGCGACGAATACCGTACAGGTATGGGTGAGCAGCGCGTTGTGATGCTTTCGGATGGCACTCGCATGACGTTGAACACATCGACCGAGCTGCGCGTGGACCTGACGAAGACGCAACGGACCGTGAAAGTCATGCGTGGCGAGGCGCTGTTCGAGGTGGCGAAAGATCCAGGGCGGCCCTTCGCCGTGCGCGCTTTGGAAGCCAGTGTCATCGCCACGGGAACGGCATTCTTGGTCCGCGCAACGCCGGAGACCAACGGCGGTGATGGCCAGCTCGACGTCACGTTGATCGAGGGCCAGGTGATCGTGCAGGGCACCCACCCTCCTGGGACGGGCACATTGCCAACGCAGGTGGTCATGTCGCCTGGCGAGCGGCTAAGGCTAAAAATAGCGCAGGGGAGAGGCGCCTCGTCCGCGCCCGCAGTACGCGTGGATCGGCCGCGCGTTGAGCACTTGCTGGCCTGGAAGCGCGGCGAGCTATGGTTTGACGACGTGACGTTGGGGGAAGCTGTCGCGGAGATGAACCGCTACAGCGCCAGTCCGGCGATCAGCGTCGACGAGACGTTGTCCGAGACTCTGCGGGTAAGTGGCATCTACCGAAGCGGCGACAACCTCGGATTTGCCCGCGCGATTGCTCAGCTACACGGCTTGGCAGTCCATGAGAAGCAAGATCGCCTTGCGCTTGTACCTCCTTGAACCGCGCTGCTTTCCGAAGACAAGGAGGCAACGTGGGCGGCTGCTATGCAGCGGTTGCCGTCATCGGCGATCAGGCGCCTAATTCACGCGCTCTCGCATGAAGCAGACGCCGTCGCACCTGGCCAGCTGACGCGCTCAACGACCGGTGTCGAGACCCGATGAGTCGTGCCGGTGACTCACCACTTGGAAACGAACGCTACGGTGGCGGCATCCGCCCCACGCCGCGATGCAATGCGTCCCGCCTCCCATCGACGCCATTGAGAGACGTTGGGGCCACCGCCATTCAGCCGGGCGAAACGCTTTTCCCAACGACGTTAGAAACCATTTGACTGCAGTTCCACCGGTCCCCGTGGTCTGCTTCAAGAGACCCGAAATATGCAGTCGCCCAAGCTCCAGATTCAACGAGGCGGACCGCGAAAAAGGTAGCAACTTCGCCTGGTTCGATTACGGTGAGCTGAGCATGAGCGCCCAAGAGCTCTACATCTTGCAAATCACTCCTCACACCTTCGGGGCCATAGGCCTGAAGCGAAATCGTGGCAATCGGGTTCCAGATGGTCACGCTTCCTACGTTCTTCACCCGCATTGCTATGCCGTGCAAATTCTTTCCGGCCTCGGCGCTATGGACAGATACATCGAATGAAACCTCAGCCCGGAGAGCCAGCGTTCGACCTCGAAAGAAGCGGAAGTAGGAAAACACTGAAGCGACAACCAGGACCGACATCGTCACAAGACTGTTCAGTGCGGCGATCGCATCCTTGTGCGCAGCGAACCAAGCGAGTGACACGACGCCATGTTTAAACGAATTTAGGAGGATTAGGACGAGCGCCAGCAGTGACAAAGCAAAAACTAGTCCGCCCTGATGGCGAGTGAACCAATTTCGGCTCAGCATTTCAGATGAACAGCGCAAGGGTCAGCGCAATAACAATCGCGACGAGCAGTGCGATCGCTAACGGCCCTCGAACAGGAGGCTGGTGTCGACTCCTTTGGAGGGAATCCCTTGGGTGTCTGAACATGTGATGCCCTCCAGATGTAGGAGAGAAAGTCTACGCACTTTTCGTCCTCAGTAGATTAGGCAGTTGCCGCGACGATCCAGCCGAGGTGGGCCTTTAGGTGCTCGTGCAGGAGCCACACCCCCGCGAAATTGCCGCGAAACGCTGCGTCTATACGGGAGTCCCAGCAGCCCCTGAGCTTGCGTAGCGCCACCAGCGCATGCGTTGCAGCCTGAAGGTCGCCCTCCTTCAGGGCTGCATCCAGTATGGCTTTCAGCCCAGCCAAGAGTTCGGCAGGCTGCGCTTCTCGTGGGTTGACGGCGAAACTCGCCGGCCGGGTCAGCTTCATCCCTGCCGCCGTCAGCCGAGCAGCCCACGACCCGACGCCGTCATCATCTTTGCGCGGTTCTGTAAGCCATTGCTGAGCAAGCCTCCGACACGACCAGCCTGTGCGGACAGGCCGCTGCCGCCAAGCAGGCCGCCAACACCGCCGGCCAGCGAGCCTGGTTCACCTGATTCGCTGAACGGGTTGTCGGCCATCGGCCGATTGAGCAGGCCCGTGCCCACATCGCGCGCCTGGGCCGCCGGCATCGATAGGCGCTGTGCCTTGGTCCTTCGTTTCCTGCCATGCTTCAAGGTCCGCTTTGCGGCGCATGAACGACCTCACGCTGCCGGCCAGGAGCGGAATCTCGCTCCGGCGCTACCAGCGGCTGGTCAAGTCAGAAAGCTGTCGCCCAGCGTTTTACATGAGTGGACGGCCACAAGCAGGCGAAGCCTGCTTGTGGC
>NZ_JBGCUM010000082.1:16702-30921 GCF_054177665.1 Roseateles sp. P5_E8
GGTTGGGCCCGTCCACTCGATGGAAGAGCTTGGCCGCACGCTTGGTGCTGAATCTGTGTATGACATGTGGCACCTGTGACTCATTCCTTAGTTGATGATTTCGCCCATGCCATTCTTGATTCGGAGTCTTAGTTGTTGGACGAACTCTGAGTCGTACCGCTCCCAGGTCGGAAGTTCACCGATGATCTTCAGCGGGTGCCTGCTTCGATACGAACGTGTAGGGTTGCCTGGGAACTTCTTGTCTGTGACGTTTGGGTCGTTCTCGAACGGTCCGGTTGGTTCCACTACATAGACTCGCGGCCTGTTTTCACCTCTGGCTATCTCTGCGGCGAGGCCTGCGCCTTTGGCCAGGGCAGTAAAGTAGATGTGATTCATCACAACTTCAGCCTTGTAGTTGGACCTGAAGCCCGCGGAAAGTAGATCGCCGACCGCTAGGTCCGCCTTCGTCCCATGAAAGAACGGCCCAGGGTCTAGTTCCGCCATCAGCTTCCTTTCGGCATAGGGAGATAGGCTTGTAACTTTATCAGCGAGCTCGGCCCGACACTTGTTCGACCTAACGTGTCAGCTGCAGAAAAGGGTTAAAGCGCATCGACGTACTCCGACAGATGGTCAAGCACATAGCCTTGCTCTTCCGCACGCCATTGCAGCCGAACCTGCCATTCCTGCACGCCGTCCAGCGACACGAAAAATGACATGCCGTCGTCGTGCGGCGCAAATGAATAGCCCAAGAACAGCCACTCCTCGCCGACCGGATGGACGTGGCTGTCGTAGTCCGAAAACTCGCTCTTCAGCCGGTATCGCTGCCCGGCTCGCAGAATACTGTGCGCTGCGCCGCAGTTCTGCGCCTTGCTTCCACTCCAAGTACCAATCGGCTTTGGCCCGTAGGTCATGTGCGCTTTAACGTTGGAGCTGAGGGGCCGGAACCGGCTGGCCGCGCGAAGCGATGATGAACTGCTGAGCGTAGCGCGGCCAGCTGGTGGAGGTCCACTTGAGCGACCGGTTAGGCATCGCGTTTGCCCCACTGCACTTCCGTTCCTGTCCATGCGCCGCCGACGCGGAGATTTCTGAACTCAGCCCTCAGGCACTTCGACTCTATTGGATTCACTTGCAGGCGACTTCCGATGGCGAGCTTGATTGCCTCATGTCTTTCACGCTCTGCCGGTAGGGCGGGGTGAGTTTCAAGAGTGACTTCGTTCCGCTCGTGTGCCGCGTGCCAACGCAGCCAAATTTCCCAATCTTCAAGAACAAGGGAAAGAAGCTCTTCATCGACCGGTGATACGAAGTAGGTATCACCATACTCATCAGTGTTGTGATCGAACTCGGCTTCGTAGATGTGTGGAACTCCGTTCACCTCGGCAATTCCGAGGCGCGGTCCATCGTAGTAGTCGTTGATTGTGAGGACGCGATCCCAGCGCACGCGATGCCTAACGTCGGAGTTCAGCGGGCGGCGAAGCCGTTCGCTGCAGAGAAAGGTTAGGCATCATTTGCCACCCCAAATGCACTTGGTGAAACCGCTGACTTGTGTGACTCGCGCTTGCCGCGCGTAAGTGCCGGCGGCAGAAGTGTCTCCGATCAGAACGGAGAAATCTGACAGTTCAGCGGTCGCCTTTGCTTGCCAGCAGTTTGCGCCGGCCAAACTCTTGGGTGGGGCGATCTTCACGGACGGTTGAGCTTCGTCCAATTTGATGCGTGTGAAGTTTGCCTTGAAGAAACGTCCAGCGACTTGGAGCGTCTCTTTATCTGGGCGGAACTCCAACTCGCCGCCGTCGTTTGGCTCGAACCTGAGGGTGCCAGACGCGTGCAGCTTGCCCGTCACATGCACGGACCCGTAAATGCTGGCTTTGTCTGCGGACACCCCAACCGGAAGGTGACTCGCCGGGCGGCATTCCAATAGCGCCACCTCGCCTTGGCTGGCAATCTTGGTGTTGCCTCGAATCGATCGAATCTCAAAGCCTGGCGGAAGCGCTGCTGTCAGCCGAGAGGGAGTGGCCTCGCAGTAGTCGTCCTGACCACAGGTGATTCTTATGCAGTCTTGAGCAAGCGCCGCATGCGTGGACACCAGTAGCAGGGTGGATACGAGGAGATGCCGGTTCATTAGGCCTAACGTGCAAGCTCAGCGGACGGCGAAGCCGTCCGCTGCAGCGAAAGGTTGAACAGATTCGAAAGCAGCGATCACGTCAGCGGTACCTCGCCAGTTCGACAAGCTCGTTTGTCCGAAGAATTCTCGCCGTCACGGCGCACTCCATGGCCTCCAGTTTGGCATTCGTTCCGCCCTCTGGGTCATCGTAGAAAGCGCAATTCGCCTCTGTGTATTTCAGCCAAAGTCGCTGTACGTCGACCAATTCCTTGCGACGAGGCGCGTCGAGCGAATCCAACAACTTCTTGTATGCCGCGTTGAGTAGCTTGTCTTGGCGTCCAATCTCATCGGACACGCAATCGCGCATAACGGGATCGACTGCGTTTGCCACCTTCATGCACTTCACATACTCACCCGTCCGCTTCGGCGCGGCCGCGTTCGCATAGACGCATGCGGACGCAATCGCTAGAGCCATCACGGTTCTGACGTAAATCATGGGTTGCAAGCTGTTCAACGTGTTCTCGGGAGACGGCCGCTGCTGCTTAGGCAGGAACGGTGCGCCACAACACATCCCTGGTTGGACGCCGCAAGTACTTGACTCATAAGCGTTTTCTCAAAAAGTTGACGGGCGAAACGGTCACTAAATTTCCGGCAAAAACGGCGCGTTGTTACAAGGTCTCGTCGCACGAAAACGGCTTCCGCGAAGCCCACATGATGCCAGCCATGGTTCGCTTGGACGCGTTGAAAACTGTCCTGCGCCCGGGTCGATTCAGCGGCCGCTGTACGCGCGAATGCTGTCTGTCGGTTCAGGCCAGTGGATGGCTGCAACGGGTCGACATGAGTCTGTCGCGGCGCGCTGACCTGTCGTTCGAGCCTATGCGTGGCCTGCCCCGCGATCAAGTGACCGGTCCTGAGGGGCGCCACCGGCGATGCTCAACGACCGGTGTTGGCGGTTGCTGCCGTTCAGGCACTGAAGCGCGAATGTCTCAGATCATCCTGAAGCAGTCCTGCGCCTAGTGCCAAGGCAACGTGATCCGAATTCGAGCCCGCTGGAATAGAGTTGCAGTTTCAGGCAAGCACTTGCCGCTCTTCGACGTCAAAAGGAACCTCTAGATGGCCAAGTCCCTGTCCACCATCCTCAATCAGATTGAGCGCCTACAGAAAGAAGCTGCTGGCATCCAGTCTGAAGTTATCGGTCGGATTCGCAAGGAAATCGCGAAGTTCGGACTGACCGCCGAGCACCTCTTTGGGACGCCGGCAGTTGTTCAGGGCCGTGCAGCCACCGGCAAATTGGCCGCCGCAAAGAAGGTTCGAGCGATCAAGTACGCCGACGACGCTGGCAACACCTGGGGCGGCATGGGCAAGCGGCCCGATTGGGTGCGCACCGCCTTGGCTGCCGGAAAGACTCTCGAAGAGTTCCTGGTTGCTCGCGCTGGCGGCTCTGCGCAGCAGCCGAAAGCAGCACCGAAGCGGACTGCGAAGGTCAAAGCCCCGGCCGTGAAGCGCGCCGCGACGGCCACAAAGAAGCCAACTGCGAAGAAGGCTGCCACGCGCAAGCCTCGGTCGAAGCCCGCTGGTGAAGCGACGGCAGGCTGACTGCCCCCGATAGCGGCAGCGGCGCTCCTGTGTGCTGTATGCGCCGCGCCTCTGACCTGACTTCTCATCAACAGAGTTGAAAGAGATCGTTAATCGCGCTGAGATCGTCCGGGACGGTACGAACCGATAGGGGCTTCTCCGGAACGTCGGAGACACCACCCGCGCTGGGGCGCACCGGGCTATCGCTGGGACGCGCGGTGCGACACGATAAGGCGTCATGGCCACGACGCCCGCTCATGAAGCCCCGCTGCTCCCGTCACCTGACGTGCCAGCGCTAGGCGATGTGCAGCTTGCGCCGTGGCGTGGCGAGCGCCCGTTGACACTCATCCCGTTGACGCCCGGCCCTACGGTGCAGGTGAACGCGACAGCAACCCGAGCCAGCCGGCGCGATCGCGTGACCATCGAGCTTCGCGGCTTGGGGCCCAGGCTGCATGCTCAGGCGAAGCAGCGCCAGACAACGGTGGCCGCCCTGGTGAGGCGCGCGGTGCTGTTGACGCTGGCCGATGGCACGCCTGAGCAAATCGTGCCTTCCGGCGTGAGGCAGCGGAGTGCCAAGGTCGTCAAGGTCACGCTCCGTCTGTCCGAAGTGCACGCGAGCGCGCTGGCGCATCGGGCACGCATGGCGGACATGGCGCAGGGTGACTTCGTGGGAGCTCTGCTCGATGGGGCGCCTCCAGCCTCGCTGCCCGCCGATCACGCGACCGCGGTCGCAGCGCTGATGCAGTCAACGGACCGTCTATCGGCAATGTCGGGAGACCTCAACGCCTTCATGCGTTTGCTGGGCCGAGTCCCGGCGGCCCAACTTGAGCCTTACCGCGCGGGCGTTCTCGCGCTGACCAAGGACGTTCGAGAGCATCTCGCATCTGCGGCCAGGCTGGTCGCCGAACTGAAGCCTTCGGGAAGAGGGCGGCGATGACGCCCGGACCCGTTGTCGACGGTGTGCTCGTGCAGTGGGGCGAGCGCCTGTTCTACCCCGGCAACCGCATGGTCAAGGCGCAGCCAACCCCAAGGCTCGCCGTGCTGAATCACCGCAAGGCCGCCGTGATTCGGCAGCGCATCGAGGCGGTCGTGCGGCGCGCACCTCAGGTGATGGTGAAGGTCACCGCCGGCGGCCGAGGCATGGCCGCCATCGCGGCGCACTTCCGCTACATCAGCAAGAACGGCCGCATCCAGATCGAGGACGACCGTGGCGTGACGCGCAACGGCAAGGAAGCGCTGCACGACCTGGTGGACCAGTGGCGCTACGGCGGCTCGCTGATCGAGGAGGTCAGCCACCGCCGCGAAGCCTTCAACATCATGCTGTCCATGCCCGCCGGCACGGACGCCAACCTCCTGCAAAAGGCCGTCCGCGAGTTCGCCCAGGCCGAGCTGGCCGGGCATCGCTATGTGATGGTCCTGCACGAGCACCAGGCCAACCCGCACGTGCACCTGAGCGTGCGAGCCGAGTCCGACACAGGCAAGCGCTTGAATCCCCGCAAGACTGATCTGCACCGCTGGCGCGAGACGTTCGCCGAGAAGCTGCGCGGCTGGGGCATCGACGCCGAAGCCAGTCGCCAGCCGTCGCGTGGTGCCAGCCGCAACTATGAGCCGTTGTGGCGCGTGAAGGCCAAGCAGGAGGGCCGCTTGCAGGTCGCATCGAGTTCCACTAGAACAGGGCGGCCTGCTGCGACAACGCGTGCCGAGGCCATGGTCAGCTGGGCGCACATCATGAAGGCGCTAGGTCGGTCTGAGCTGGCCAGCGACCGAGCGCTCGCCGAGCGTGTCGCCGCCTTCGTGCGCGGAACACCATTCGTCAGGCAACACGCGAGACATGGCCTGGCGAATGCCGACCCTGCACGGCAACAGTCGCTTCCGGGGCTGGAGCGCCCATCAGGTCCAGATCGCACGCGATGAAGCCCCACTTGAGCTCGCGGCCCTTCCCGCGCCCGGAGATCGCGGGCTTGTTTCCTTCACGCTGCGCATGAACGAGCCCGCTTGGCGAACAGGCCGGTCCTGATGAGCTGCGCTGCGCGCTGATCCGGCCAGATCGCCACTCCAGTCACCCGCCAAGCCCGAAGCCGGGCCGCTCTGAGGTGCGCCCGTCGGCTCGACCGTCGCGCCAGCCGCTGCGCTTCGTGTCACGCCGGCCGCAGAGCCGCCGCCGGTAGATGGATCTCGTCGACTTCGCTGCAAGCGCTGCGCCAGGCGAGCTGTCACATCGCCCGCGACGCTGCGTCGACGTGGGGAGGGCAGCCGTGCGCCAGTCGTCCCACCGCGCTCCCGCCACAACCCCCGTGCTGGGGCGAGGGGGACTTGTGGGGGGATCTTCTAGCGGTGGGCCGGGAAACCGGCGCACTGCTTGGGCTGCGGGGTCCAAACATCCATCCCTCACCCCTTCCCGCCGGAAGGGGCTGTGCCCACCCCCCGCCCGTGGGCGGGAGCGAGGAGTCCGAGCAAGAGGATCAGTTGTCAGCGATTCCGGCCAGACGCGGAGGATTGCCGCGTTCATCGCCGCCACCTTCAATGGCCGGACGTTTCCGGCCACGCCGACGTCGCGACGACCATGATTTCCCACGATTGCCTCTTCAGCTCCTGTAGAGCGACAACGTCGGGCTGCGTACGCGCCAACCAATCCAGGAGCAGGTCGAGACGTCGAACGACGTTGTTGACGTTCCAGGTCGCGACGCGCATGGCCTAAGGCCTCTACCTGACTGCGTTGGGGCTCGAAGCGTCTTGGTGAGCATCTATCCAAATCTCACCCGCCTCGCGGCCCCTTGCAAACGCTGCTGTAGCGGTCTCGCAGCTCATGTCGAGCAGGTCGCTGTGCATCGGCTCAGCATCTGCGCGCTCGGCTACGACCAGAATCATCAGGCCTCGGTACGGATGCTGCTGAATCACCGCTTGCCCTTCAGATGCGCTTCAACGGCCGCAGCGTCGTTGCCGACCGCTTTGACGGCAGCCTTGAGCTCCTCCGCCGTGACCCCGAACCTCTTTGACCAATCGCGGACTTCGTAGTCCTCGCTGAGGTTGATGCGCGTGCGGTCCTGGCCGCCGGATTTGGACTTGTCGTCAGACATGGGTATCTCCTTCGAAGTGACACCCGACCCTAAGCGGCCAGCTGCGGCACGTGTGTCGGACGAGAACGCAGCCTATGCGGGCGCGTGACCTCGCCCAGGAGCGCCAATTGCTATTGGGACGGACCTAGGAGATTCAAATGACCAAAGACCACATTCAACCTATGCCAGGGAGACGACCCGTTTACCCGGTCGATGCCGAGGACGGCGAGAAAACCGCCGAAAAGAGGCCGAAGTCGGACAGCTCATCGCCGGTGGCGCCTGAAGGCAGTGCCGACGACCCCGCCTCCGACCAAAACACGGAGTCAGCGAACCATCCCAACGACGAGTGACCGTGGGCGCTGACTGACGCCTCGACGTGGCGTCATGCACACGCCCAGCTGCCTGGCGGTTGAGGCCCAACGCCAACGCGCTGGCCTTTTCTCATCGAGCGGTTGGCATGACGACGTTGGCCTTCAGCTCCTTCATCGTCTTGATGAGCGTTCGTCCGTTGCGCTGAGCCTGGTCCTCCTTGTTGTTGTTCATCACCACATGAACGTCGAGGCCTGGCCGGTCCAACAGCTGAATCTGGTGACCAAGGCCCTCCAGCTCCGCATCGTCGTAGTCGTAGTTGAACCGTCCGCCCGAGTGCCCAGAGCGGTCGTTCCATGCCGCGGCATTACGACCGTGCATTCGCACCAAAGCGTAGTCATCGCGCGTCGTCTCCCAGATGGCTGGGACGGTGTTGGTGAGGCTAGTTGGCTCGTCGACGATGGTATGCACGACACCCAGCTCCCGCTGGAACGCGATGGTCTCGGCCGCATGCGGGCCTTCGAACCATTTCTCGCTTCGGAACTCGACGCTCAAGGTGTGGCCGGCCATGCGCTCCACGCAGTGCGCAACGTGGGCACGACCTGCACGATTGCGAACGAGCCACGGCGGGAACTGGAAGTGGACCAAGCCGAGCCGGCCGGCATCGCGCAGCGGCTGCAACGCTTGCCTGAATCGCCCCCACAGCTCGTTGGAAAGGTCCTCCGGGACGTCGCGGTAGTAGATGACGCTCTTGAGTTTCAGGTCGCTCGGAAGCGCGTCTCGAAGGTCTGACGGCAAGACCGCGGGCGAAGTTTGGTGGCCGGTGAACAGCCGAAAGGCCTTCACGTTCATCACGAACCCGTCCGGAGTTCGCTCCGCCCACAGGCGAGCGGCGTCGACGCTGGGCACGGCGTAGTAACTCGAGTCGACCTCCACCAGCGGGAACTGGGTGGCGTAGTAGCCCAACCTGCTCTCAGGCGTCGTGAACTCGGGCGGGTAGAAGCGACCGGTGTCGATAAGGCTCTTGTCGGCCCATGAAGCGGTGCCAATCCGGATGGTCATGGGAATCGGTGCATCGTTACATTTACTGTGAATGCGTACAGTATATTGACGCCTCGCGTGGCTGGGGCATCGGCGCGCGGCTCCGTCTTCCCCCCGCCTTGGGCCTACCCGCATGAAAGAGCCCAGCTCTTCGCCATCTCAACCGCTCCGACAGGAGGCGCTACCTTTTGCCGACCTCAACGACCGGCAGCGGGAGGCTGTCGAGCACGGTCTGACGTCCGGCGACCAGGGGCCTCTGCTCGTCATCGCAGGCGCAGGTTCAGGCAAGACCAAAACGCTGGCTTCCAGAGTCGCCCGACTGGTTCAGGCCGGCGCGGACCCGAGCCGCATACTGCTTCTCACCTTTTCGAGGCGCGCCGCCGGCGAGATGGAGCAGCGAGTTGGACGCGTGCTGCACAAAGTCTTGGGCTACTCGTCGAGCCAAGCGCCGCCGACATTCCCTTGGGCAGGTACCTTCCACGGTGTTGGCGCGCGACTGCTTCGCGACTACGCGGACCGCATCGGCCTCGCCCCGAACTTCACCATCCTTGACCGTGCAGACGCCGAGGATCTGATGGGCATGCAGCGCCAGGCGCTTGGCCTGGCTGAGAAGGTTGAGCGCTTCCCGCAGAAGGGCAGTTGCCTGGCCATCTACTCACGTGTCATCAACGCGCAGCTCCGTCTGGACCAGGTGCTCCAGCAGTTCTATCCCTGGTGCTTCGGCGCACTGGACGAGCTGAAGCAGCTCTTCAAGTCGTATGCGGATGCCAAGCATCAGCAGCACTGCCTGGACTACGACGACCTGTTGCTGTTCTGGGCGCACATGGCCGCCGACCCCTCCGTCGCTGCTGACCTTGGCCAGCGGTTCGACCACGTGCTGGTCGATGAGTACCAGGACACCAACAAGCTACAGGCGGCCATCTTGCGCGGTCTCAAGCCGACCGGCCAGAACCTCACGGTGGTTGGAGACGATGCCCAGGCCATCTATTCATTCCGCGCMGCTGAGGTCCGGAACATCCTCGACTTCCCTGACCAGTTCGACCCGCCCGCGCGCATCGTGGCGCTTGAGCAAAACTATCGGTCCACCAAGCCCATCCTTGATGCTTCGAACGCCGTCATTGCGATGGCAAAGAACAGACACGCCAAGACGCTCTGGTCTGACAAGGACTCAAGCGAGCGGCCGCGGCTCGTGGCGCTGCAGGACGAGGCGGCGCAGGCAGCATGGGTTGCTGACGAAGTCCTCAGGCGGCGGGAGGAAGGCATCAGGCTCATCCGACAAGCAGTTCTCTTTCGGACCGCCAGCCACAGCGCGCCGCTGGAGCTCGAGCTGACTCGGCGGAACATCCCCTTCAAGAAATTCGGTGGCCTGAAGTTCCTCGAGTCGACCCACGTCAAGGACGTGATGAGCGTCCTGCGATGGGCCGAGAACCTGCGGGGGCGGCTTGCTGGCTTTCGGGTGTCGCAACTCCTCGCAGGGTTCGGCCAGGCAAGTGCTCGCAAGCTGCTTGACGCTATTGAGGCGAGTCAGGACCCATGCACTGCGTTGCAGGAGTTCAAGCCGCCACCAGCAGCCGCCGGCGACTGGAGTCTGCTGCGAGACCTCATCGTCGACCTGTCCAAGAACAGCGAATGGCCCTCGGACCTCGAACGCGCTGTCGAGTGGTATCAGCCGCACCTCGAACGCTTGCACGACGACGCGCCGATACGCCTGGCCGACCTGGACCAGATTTGCCGTATCGCCCAGGGCTACGGGGCCCGCGAGCGATTCTTAACCGAGTTGACGCTGGACCCGCCCAACGCAAGCAGCGACGAGTCTGGCGTGCCGTCGCTGGATGAAGACTACCTCATCCTCTCGACTATCCATTCCGCGAAGGGCCAAGAGTGGCAGGCCGTGCACGTGCTCAACGTGGTTGATGGCTGCATCCCTTCGGACATGGCGACAGGCAGCGAAGAAGAGATTGAAGAAGAGCGCCGACTGTTGTACGTGGCGATGACGCGGGCAAAGCAGCATCTGTCGCTGCTGGCGCCCCAACGGTACTACGTGCGCCAGCAGCACCGCAGTGGCGACACGCACGTCTATGCGACGTTGACCAGGTTCATCCCAGGAAAGGTCGCGCGGCTGTTCGAGCACGTTGGGCCGACTCCGAAGCCGCGTGACGCCAAACCGGCGCCGGTCGCTCCGGTCGTGGACGTCGGAGCCAAGATTCGTGGGATGTGGGACTGAGCTGTGCAGCAGGAAGCACTCTTTGCGGATTTGGCCCCATCGCCAGGCGCGTTGCCTGACGGCCTCACCTATCAGCCGGAGTTTCTGAGCAGGGTTGAAGAGTCCGAGCTCATCGAGCTGATCCGACAACTGCCGCTGCGGGAGGCGAAGTACAAGGAGTACACGGCGCGGCGACGCGTTGTGAGCTATGGCGGCAGGTTCGACTACGAATCGAACGAACTGCTGCCATCGAGCGCGTTGGTTAAGGAACTGCAGCCGCTACGCGCTCGCGTCGCTGCCTGGGCCGGTGTGGAGCCCGAGGAGCTGGTGCACGCGCTTGTCGCGGAGTACGCGCCGGGAACGCCTCTCGGCTGGCATCGCGACGTGCCGAACTTTGAAAGCATCTTCGGCGTCTCGCTCGGAGGCGATGCAGTGCTGCGGTTCCGACCCTATCCACCAGACCGGCCGAGAAGAGAGGACGTCGTCAAACTGAAGGTGGTGCCTCGCTCCGTCTACGCCATGCGAGCGGCGGCCCGGTGGGATTGGCAGCACAGCGTGGCGTCGGTTGACGAGTTCCGCTGGTCCATCACGTTTCGGACTGCTCGCTGACTTTTGCTCCGCGAACGAAGAACTGCGCCACCGCGACCCGAGAACGCGAGCAGCTGAGCAACTTGATGTCGACACATTCTCAAAAACGCTGATGCCGGCGCGGCGACCTTGACAGAGGCGGCAGACCTCGAGTTGACGGCTCGCAGACCCGGCTCGCGGCGTTACCGCGTTCAGGCGTATCGCACACGGATGACAGCTGCCTCTCGCTAACGACATGTCAGCTTGAGGCTGGCTACCGCCGCTCGCAGTCGGCATGCGTGAGTCAGCAATGTGCCCAAAGCGGAAGCCCGTAATCGATGACAAAGGCCGGCACCGCAGCGGGTGTCGTCACTTGCCGCTAGGGGCTCGGTTCACGGTATGCGGCACAAAGCGGTCATCGGTTCGTCAACCCGACCGCCGGCGTTAGTGAGCGGTCTTGAGCGCACCGCGGTCATCCTGCCTCGCTGGCTGCGGCTCGCCCCGCCAACTTGTGGCCGGGCGTCAGCTGCCCAAAGCCTCGAACTGGTGCCTGCGACCCGAAGCAGAAGTAGCACTCGATCCGATCAGCAGCTCCTCTCGTCGATGAAGGCCCACAGCGTCCTTAACGCTCTCGCGCAGCTTCCTGCCTCACTTTTGTGACTGGTGACAGCAGGTACTCGAGGACTGATCGAGACCCCTGATGCACTTCAGCCGTAATCAGCATGCCGGGACTAAGCGGAAGGAAGTCGCCAGTCGCTGCGCTGACCAACTTCGTTGACTTGAGACTGATGATTGCGCGATACGTGAGGCCGGCTGCCTGGGCGCCTTGCTGTTGCTGCTTCGGGTCGGCAGCATCTGCGCTTACCAATTGCACGTTCCCTTCAAGCAAGCCGTACTTCTGAAAAGGGTAGGCCGCTACCTTAACTCGCACATTTTGCCCCACTGCGACGAAGCCGACATCCTCGTTCTTCAGAAGGACCTCAGCTTGCAGTGGCTCGTCTTTGGGGACGATGTTCATCAATAGGGCGCCGGCGGCAACCACCGTGCCCGCGCTGCTCGGACCAACATCCTTGACGACGCCTTCAGTCGGCGCAGTGATCTCGAGCATTCCGGCCTTCACGTGCGACTTTGCAAGTTCCTGACTTGAGCGATTAAGCTGAGTGAGCGTGTCGCTGCGTTCGGCTTCAAGCTGAGCGCTGTACTGCGAACGGAGGGCCGTTATGCGGCGCCCAGATTGAGCAATTGAAGCGTTCAGGCTCTCTACATTCGCTGCTTGCGTCTTGAGATCCTGTTCCTTCTCTATGACTTCCCGCGTCTTCTCGTTGGCGGCGAGTTCGCCTACGAAACCTTCCTGAACAAGTCGCCGGTAGGCCTCCGCCGACTGCTTGTAGGTCGGCAATGTCTGCGTGAGTTTGATAAGGACCTGCTGAGCGCCGCTCAAGTCTGCCTTAGCCTTGCCGAGCATCTCTCGCTCTTGCGCCACACTGTCCAGATAGGCCTGTCTATGTGCGCGGTACTGCCCTTCCATTTGAAGGAACAGATCGATCGGCTCATCCTTGGCGCGGATGAAGGATCTCTCCGCTATTTCCGCGTCGATTCGCCGTATGTTGAGCCGGCGCATCGCCACGTCCTTGGTCAATGCGGTGGTATCGGCCTGCGACAACCGAGCATCCATCCTGAGCAGCACTTGGCCCGCTTTGACCAAGTCTCCATCTTTAACCAAGATCTCTTTTACAACACCTGCCTCGGCGGGCTGGACCACTTTCGTAAAGGTCAGCGGCACGAGCCGCCCTTCGGCGGATGCAACGATATCCAGCCGTGCGAACGACGCCCAAACCAGCAGAAGCAGAACCAACGCAGCGACCGTGAGCAAGAGCGCTCGCGGTAGCCGTGACGGTGGCCGCTCCTGAATTGCAAGAAGATCGGGCGCAAAGTCCAAGGCGTCGGGATCGAGCCCAAGCGACTTTGACGGTCGGAACAGTGCCCCGAAGAATGCCCCTACGGAGCGGCGAACTGCGCCCATCAATAACTTTCCATTCAACTACTCGATGGCATCGAAAAACAAGTGGGGAAGGAAAACTTTCCCTCCCCTTTGGTTTCGACTACAGATAACCAGCTTGCTGGGGGGTACTGCCGGCTCGATATTGAGTGACGACACTCGGAACCAAGATTGCTGGAGCGTTCAGGTCCGGCTGGAGCAAAGCCGATGCGGATTGCGTCATTGGAGCCATTTGACCAATCGACGCTTCCATCGCGGCCCACGGACTAACCAACGTCGTGTCGACGTAGCTGGACGTGGACACAGCCATCGCGCTTGATGTGGGCGCGGCTTGACCTGAAGCGGTAGGGCCTATGGACTGAAGATTCCCCGAAGCGCTGTTGACGGAATAGGTTTGCCCATTGACCACAAAAGTGAATTGGTCGATCAGGTTGTTGCCATTGCGGATCACAGAAAGAGTTTCCGTACCTGACGCCGTGGCCACGTTGACCGTGTAGCGCGAGTCCGAAGTCGCCACACTGATGCTTGCGGCATCAGTCACGCCCTCGATGTACAGCCGGTTTGCGCCCACGTTGTCGGTGATTTCGTCCGCTCCGTCACCGACAGCCCAGTAGTAGCTGTCGTTGCCATCACCGCCCGTCAAAGAATCCGCACCCTTTCCGCCACGAAGCATGTCGTCGCCAGCCCCTCCAGAAATGTGATCAGACTCGGTTGTGCCGGTGACCACGTCGTTGCCGGCGCCGCCGTCAATGATGAAGTTCCGCACGGTTCGGCCGGAGAAGTCCAGCACGTCAGCGCCCTCTGTACCCACGATGCGGTTGTCCCACCAATAGCCAGCGCCATCAAGCACCTGGATGTTCTTCAGGTTGGCGAGGTTGTTGGTCACACGCAGGAAGTCCTGGTAGTACTGGTTGCCCACGATGCTGTTGACACCGGCGCCACCGTCGTACTGGTCAAGCCCGTCGATCGCCACGCCCGACGAGGTGCCTTCCAGCAGGAAGACGTCGTTGCCGTCGCCRCCGTTGAGCACGTCGTCGCCGCGGCTCGCCTGGATGAAGTCATCACCGGCCGTGCCGGTGACCACGTCGTTGCCACCGCCAGCGTCAATGACGAAGTTCCTGACCGTCCGACCAGAGAAGTCCAGCGCGTCAGCGCCCTCAGAACCCACGATGCGGTTGTCCCACCAATAGCCAGCGCCATCAAGCACCTGAATGTCCTTCAGGTTGGCGAGGTTGTTGGTCACACGCAGGATGTCGCTGTAGTTCTGGTTGCCCACGATGCTGTTGACACCGGCGCCACCGTCGTACTGGTCAAGCCCGTCGATCGCCACGCCCGACGAGGTGCCTTCCAGCAGGAAGACGTCGTTGCCGTCGCCGCCGTTGAGCACATCGT
>NZ_JBGCUM010000083.1:0-15651 GCF_054177665.1 Roseateles sp. P5_E8
GAAATCGATGTGTTCACGCTGCAGGACAACACGGCCTCGCCATCAGTGCCAACGCTGACGATGACGTTCAGCCAATTCGGCATCACGCATTTCGTAGTTCAGTACTGGGATGGCGCTGCGTGGGTGGGCGTGCCGGGCGGCAACGTCATCGCCAATAACAAGGTGTGGCGGCAGATCACATTCGCGCCAATCACAACACAGCGCATCCGTGTTCTGGTGACTAGCTCGGCCTACTATCTCTCGCGTATTGCCGAAGTGGAGGCCTGGACCGCTTCACAATAGTCAAGATGGTCGGGCAGATGGCATCAAACTGACTCGACCGCGAAGCCGCCTTCAAGCAGGCATTTGTCGACAATCGCATGCCCGAGATGGCGGTGCTGAAGCGGCTGAAGTTCGCAGCCACCAGTGAGCGCTTCGCCAGCGCCCTCTCACCAGACCAGAGGAGCCTGCTCGAAGAGGCGCTGGACGCCGACACCGGAGAGCTCGGTGGCGAGCTGGCTCGGTGAGCGCGTGGACTCGATCTACGCCCAAGGCATGCGTCGAGCCGCACCGCCAGCGGGTGGCGCGGGTCCACCATCCGTTCAGCCTTGCCCTGAGGAAGTCGTCCGCTGTCGTCGACGCGCCTCCCAAGAACGCCCAGCAATTGCTATGGATTCACGGCCGGCGCGCGGTTGCTGGCAGTTCGGGCATTGCAGCCCGTCGTTCAGGCGAGCCGGTAGTCCGGCGCGTGCCGGCGCAGCCACTGCTCCAGCATCATCAGGATCCACACCATCTCGCCGTAGTAGCCGGCGTGCTCCTTGAGCCGCTGCGTCAGGAGGCTCTCGACGAACTCGGCCCGCACGAAGCCGCGGGCGGCCACGCCGCGCAGCGACTCGGCGGCCAGCGCGTTCAGCGCCGCGTCCTTGACCGCCCAGGGGCCGAAGGGCAGGCCGAAGCCGTGCTTCTTCTTCGTCAGGATCTCGTCCGGCAAGAAGCCGCGCAGCGCCTCCTTGAAGAACCAGCGCAGCTTCAGTCCCTTGAGCTTGTAGTTGGTGGGCAGCTTCATCGAGAAGTCCAGCAGCCGCGTGTCCAATAGCGGGAAGCCGACGTCCACATCGGCCAGGGCCGTCGTGCCGACGACCTTGGGCAGGTCGTTCTCGGCCAGCGTGTAGCGCCAGTCGAAGGCCAACATCTGGTTGACGAGGCTGGCGTCGTGCGGGCCGGCCGCCCAGGTGGCGCGCTGGTGCTGGCGCGGGCCATCGGTGTCTACGGCGGCCAGGAAGGCGGGCGTCAGTACTTCGGCCAAGCCCAGGCGGTCCAGCAGGTTGTAGCTTTGCATGCGGTCCGGCATCGGCACTCGGGCCTGGCGGATGTAGCTCGTGCCCTTCTTCAGCAGCGGGATGTTGCCGGTGACCGGGTTGGCGAACAGCGGGTTCAGCACGGCGGTGCGCAGGGGCGACGGGATTTGGCTGTAGACGTGGAAGACGCGTTCCTTGGCATAGCGGGTGTTGCCGCCGAAAAGCTCGTCACCACCGTCGCCGGCCAGGATGCGCGTGTAGCCGTCCTCGCTGGCCTTGCGGGCGCAATAGAAGGCTGGCACGGCCGAGGAGTTGCCGAAGGGCTGGTCGTAGTGAGCGGCGACGCTGGGAATGGCGGCGACCAGGTCGGCCGGCGTCACGTAGTACTCGTGATGATCCGCGCCGAAGGCCTTGGCGGCGATGCGGGCGTATTCCATCTCGTCATAGCCTTCGGAATCGAAGCCGATGGAATAACTCGCCGGCGCCTGACCGGTAGCCTCGCGCAGCAGGCCGGCGACGGTCGAGCTGTCGGTGCCGCCGCTCAGGAAGCAGGCTGTCTTGCCGTCGCCCGTCAGCCGGTCCTTCACGGACGCGCGCAGGATGCTGCGGAACTCGTCGCGCAAGGTGTCGAAGTCAGGGCTGCGCTGCTCGTCGAATCGCGCCACCCAATAGGGTGCCACCGTCAGCTGGCCATTCTCGAAGCGCGCGTAGTGCGCGGCGGGCAGGCGACGGATGCCAGCGTAGATGGTGCGCGGCGACGGGATGCAGTGGTGGAAGAGGTAGTCGAAGACCGCCTGCGTGTCGAGTTCGCGGATGCCCAACTGGCGGGCCAGCACGTCGGCGCGCGTGGCGTAGTGCAGGCGGCCGTCCTGCACGGCATAGCAGAGGCTGTGCACGGCGAAGCGGTCGACGGCGAGATAGGTCCCGCCTTGGCCCAGGTCCAGCGCCACGGCGAACTCGCCGCCCACATCGGCCGCGCAGGCGGAACCGCGAGCAGCGTAGGCCTGCCGCCAGGCAGCCAGCGCGTCGGCGGTCGGCTTGGCGAAGCGGGGGAGGCCGGAGGCGAAAGGCGTGTCGGGCGGCAGGGCTTTGGCTTGCATCTCTATTTGTCTGAAGGAGTTTTGCGGGCGGATTGTCAAGGCGCGACGCGGTTTTTGGCGCGCAGTCGCCGCCAGACTGCGCCAAAGGTCTGGCGTGACAGCCCCATCAAGCCCCGCAGCGTCATCGGGTCATATGCCACGAGGCCGTGACGCTCACGGCGCTGGCTCATCCACGTCGCCTTGTAGGGATCGTCGCCGATCAGATAGTCGATTTCCTGCACATGATCGACGTCCAGCACCTGCTCCATCAGTAGCGCCGTCAGTAGCGTGCCGGGCGCGAGCGACTTGTGGGCTTCGTCGTAGGCAAGCTTGTAGATGTCGGCACGACCATTGGCGACGATCCAGATTTGAGCGGCCACGGGTTTTTCGTGCAGCCAAGCTAGGCCCAGGCGCAGCCAGCCGCGTTCTGCGCACAGTCGGATGAGGCCAGGCATGAAGTCGACAAAGGGCTCGGGCACCTTCCAGCTTTGTGCATAGACTGCCTGGTAGGCGGCCAAGCCGGCCTCCAGGCGCGCGCCACCACGCACGACCTCCAGCCGGCCACCCTCGGCGGCAAATTTCTTCGCGTTGCGTTTGATCGTGCTGCGCACCTGGCCGCTGCGGTCCTTCAGGTAGTCGGCCCAGTTTTGCCGGACCGGCTCGTACCAGTTGCCGAAAGCAAAATAGCTGTGGGTGCTCAGCCCAGCCAAGCGCATCGCCCGTTTGAGCAGTGTGAACTCGCGCGTGGACGGGTCCATGGGCGAGAAACGGTAGGCTGCGGCGCCCGCACCGCTGCGCCGCAACGCGCGTATCAGCGGCACCAAGTCTTCAGCGTTGATGCCGTCGTCCAGGGCCGGTGCATAGATGGCCGTGTAGAAGTTGGACAGCGCGCTGATTTCGCGGCCCTGCGCTCCCGTCTGAGCGACGGTGGGCAAGATCGCCAGTACGCGGTCCTCTCGTCGCAGCACGTGGAAGCACACTTTGTGCGACTGGGGTTCGCGCGCGTAGACGCTGTCGATGAGATTGGCGTACCAGCTCGCGCCGAACTCAATATGCCGCTGTTCGGCCCGCGCCATCAGTGCCGTTGCGTCCGCTGGCAGCTCGCGCACGTGCGCGTAAATGTCGACGGTGGTGTTGCCGGGGTTGACCATGATTTTCGGGAATGGCGGATGAGGTCGACTGTTCGGGCCAGGGCTCATCATGCGTCGAGCTTGAAGAAATGAGCGCCTGTCCGGGTGCAAAGACGCATATGGCGGATGCGGAGAGCACGCGTGTGCAGACCGTTGTAGGCGAGGCGCTTGATGAATTTGCCGTCCTCGCCGTACACGGATAAGAGCGGGTCAAACCCGCCCGCTCGCTGGAATACGCTGACACGCATCGCCCAGGTTGCTATCGCGTAGCAAGGCTTACCGTCCGACGAGTTGTTGTCGATCATCAGCATCTCCACTTCGCAGCCTGCAAGTACACGAATGGCAGCAAGGGAGTTCAGCGTGTCGGCCAGGAGGTCGGCCCGGTTCCGGGTGCAGTTTGCGACGGCCAGGCGTTTCATCGCTTCGCTGCCGCGTCGACAACCTTGCGGTAGACGTCCAGGTGGCGGCGCCAACTCTCGGCCCAACGAAAGCCACGGGCCCAGGTTCGTGCCCTTGAGGCCTTATGTGCGCGCGCTTCGGCAGGCAGAGTGGCCGATTCGTGCAGCGCTGCTACCCAGGCGGCAAGGTCATTGGCCGGCACCAGCGTGGCCAGCGGTCCCACCAGCTCCGCCAGACTCCCGAGCGGGCTGAAGATCACCGGCACTCCAGCTGCCTGGGCCTCGACGGCCGGGAAGCCGAAGCCCTCGTAGAGCGTGGGGTACAGCACTGCAGCGGCTCCGACGTAGAGGGCCTGCAGTTCGGCATCAGAGAGGAACTCGGCGAACAGCACCCGGCCCTGCAGTTGGGGTGGCAGCGCGGTGCGGGCGGCATCGCGTGCGCTAGCCCCAAAGCCGCAGGCCACCAGCTTGAGCGCAGGGTCGGGCTGGGCAGCCAGCACCTGCAGCGCCCAGTCGAAGCGCTTGCGCTTCATAGGGCCGCCCAGGTACACGGCATAGGCCGCGCCAGCCAGGTCCTGCTGCAGCTTGACTGGGATAGGCGCCGCCGGGGGCTCGAAATACGCGGCCTCGATGCCGTGGTGGATCACGGTCAGCCGTGGCTCCAGTTCCGGCCAGCGTGCAAGGATGTCGCGCCGCGACGACTCGCTGATCGTGATGACATGAGCCGCTCGTTTGAGTGCGGCCGGGATGACGTGGCCCCAGTACAGGCGCTCGCCGGCCGTATCGGATCTTTCTTCGAAAGCCAGCGTGTCGTGCAGCGTGACGACGGTGGGCAGTGGCTGCCACAGTGGCAGCGCACCCTCAGTGCAATGCAGCAGCGACAGCGGTATGCGTCTCGCCCGCAGCGGAAGGCCGAGTTGCTCCCACAGGCGCAGGCGGTCGCCACGGAACTCGAAGACGTCCGGCGTGAAACGGTTGCCTTCGGGGTGCAGCAATGGGTGGCGCGAGTCGTCGGCAAAGAGATGCCAGTCGATGTCTTCGTTGCTGTGGCGGAGCAACTCCATCACGTACTTGCCCATGCCGCGCACGTGAGCTGTGTTCAGGCACCGTGCGACCAAGCCGATGTTCATGTGCTGCATCATGTCGCGGGCCTTCCACCTGGCAGCCAGGAACGTACTAGCAGTTTCCAGCCCAGCCAGTGGCCAGGCCGTACGCGCAGCGCCTCTCGCAGGCTGCGCCGCGCTGCGGCGCGCTGGCCAGCCTGCAACTGCGCGTAGGCGAACTGGCTCCAACTGCCGGCGAGTTCCTCTCGCACGGCCGCAGCGTCTGCCAAGCGGCCGTCCGGCCCCGACAGGCCCCATGTGTCCAGTGCCCGCTGCACCACGCGGCCACGGTAGTTGTCGCGCGGTGTGCCTCGGGTGATGCTGGCGGGATGCTGGCGATATAGCGCCAGCGGCCTTGCAACGCGCTCGATGCGTGTGACGCGCGACGCGCGCAGCCACAGGTCATAGTCCTCGCCGATGCGCAAACCTGTGTCGAAGCAGCCGACCTCGTCAAGCAGGCTGCGTTGCATCAGCACGGTGGAGGTCCAGACGACGCAGTCCAGCAGCAGTTCGGGATAGAGCCAGCCGGTGGCGCCCGCCCAGCGTGTGGCGTCGGCAGCTTCCGCGGCAAAGCGCCGCAACAGGGCAGGTTCGGGTTCGGTGTCAGCGCTGGGCCAGACAATCCAGGCCGTATAGCTCATGCGGCAACCAGGCGCGGCCGCCATCGCCTCGAACTGCGCGGCCAGCTTGCCCGGCAGCCAGATGTCGTCGGCATCGCAGAAAGCAATCCACTCGCTCGTCGCCGCGGCTATGCCGGCATTGCGCGCGGCAGCCACACCGGCATTGGCGCGGCGGATCAGCCGCACCTGAGGGAAATCGCGTGCCACCAGTGCAGCCGAGCCGTCGGTTGACCCATCGTCGACGACGATGACTTCAAGCGAGACGCCGGTTTGACCCAGCACGGTTTGTAATGTGGCCGCAATGTATCGCTCGGTGTTGAAGCAGGGGACGACGACGCTGACGCGGGGCAGGGCGGTCATGCGTCACTGCGAGGCTGCGGAGGCCGGTGCGGTCGCCGATGCAGGCGCCGATGCGGCGTCGGCTGATGTCGGGCGCTCGGTCCAGCGGCCTACAGAAGCAAGCCGGGCTTGCAATTCCGACCGAGTGAAGCCCAATGCCATAGCGCGCTGAGCTTGCAGAAGTGCCTTGTCGTACTCCTTCATGTCGAAGTACACCATGCCCGCATTGAAATGCGTAAATCCGTTGTCGCCAGCTGCGGCGACCACTTGGTCGACCGCTTCTACCGCTTCCCGCATGCGATTGCGGGAAATGAGAAAGAGGGCGAATTGCATACGCCAAACGAGGTCATCCGGTGCGAAACGGATGCCGCGCAAGAAATAGCACTCCAGCGACATTTTTGCGGCCGGAACCGGATCTTCCTTGAGTCTTTCCGACAGGCGCATCATGGCGACGATGGCCCGCGGGTGGTTGGGAAACGCCCCCAGCGTGTAGCTGACGTCTCCGCCAATGGGGCCTGTCATGCCAGCCCGCAGTTGTTCAACCTGGGGCGTGAAGTGGAAGTCTTCCACGATGTCGCGTTGCTGCTGCGGTGCGGTCCGATAGTCGAAGGGGCCGAAATGGTTGCCCGGATATTGTGGGCACCCTGCAGGAGCGGGCGCTTTCTGGGCCGAAACCGCGTGTGCGGGGGAGCCGAACAGCAGTAGTCCGAGGGAGATGGCATGCAACGAACGCGATATGAAGTGGTGCATACAGGTCCTACGAAAAGGATTGTCGACTGGGCATGTTGCTAAGTGCCTGAAAGCCGTATCACCGATTCGCCCAGCTTCGTCTTGATACGTTCCCAGAGATCGGACAAGCCCATAGAAGCAAAAGCTGCTTCCAATTCGAAATTGGCTGAAGATYCCATCGTCAARCTCCGCCGCCAATCGTCTTGATCGTGCACTTTATAGCGTCACGGCAATCGATACGAGTGAAATGTCCGGTGTCGATTTCACGGGTGGTAATCAATTGCAGCGGACCTTGCATTGGTCATGCCAATACAGGATGTTTCTTCCGTGGTCCCGGTATCCGTGGCTGCGCCGCCTCATGGCCTAGCAGCATGGTATGCAGATAAAGGTACATCCACCAGACGCAGTCGGACATGAAGGCATGCTCGCTGTCAGCCAGGCTCACGCAGCCCGACGGCTCCCAGGCACGTGTCAACTTCTTGCCGTGCATCCCATGCCCATTCATAACAGTCGGCCTGCTTTCCCGGAAGTTCGAATGTTTTGATCATGATATGGCGTGATGACTTCTATTCAATGTAGGCTGGATTCGGGGGCGTTGCAGGCGCTACTGGAACATGCATTGCGCCAACGCTCAGATCCAACATCACGTTTTGATCTGCAATACGGCTCAGCGTGTGATCAGCCTGCTCCAAGTCGATGCGTCGGAGGTTGGGACGGGCTAGCAACTGCTGCCAGGCCTTCGCTCTCATGGCGTGCTCAAGGAACTCCTTGGCCGTCAGATCGGCACCGCTCAGAATCAGCAAAACTGAGCCCCCAAACCGTTCAAGACCTTCTGCCATGCGGCTTTGGTAACTCTGTGAATCGGCCTTTGACTTTGATGCGCGCCGCGCCAAATGCAAATTGGAGGCAAGCCCACGCAACGCGGCCAAGCCTACGCCGCCTCGCAGCAACTTGAGCCAAAACTCTCGGTCACGCATGCGCTGCCAGTAATAGTGCTTCACATGCGTCTGCGCCAGGGTTGAAGCTGATCGAACCCAGGGATTCAATAAAGTCAAACCAGCGACGCGAGTGTCCTCTGTGGCCCCGACATACAGAAGCGCAGCCGAGGCGGCGTCGCACAGTCCCCAGAGGGCGACGCGCTTCAGTGTCGGACGAGCAGCCAACAGAGCATCGATGGCCGCCGCAATGTCGGTGTCCACGGCCAGGAAGTCGCGCGCGTCACCACCACTGTCGCCCATGCTGCGGTAGTCGAAGCGCAGCGCCGCGAAGCCGTTGCTGGCCAGATGGCGGGCCAGCAGCGTGAACTGGCGGTGGCTGCCGGCGCGGTACTGCGGGCCGCCGACGATGATGAGCACGCCGACCTCGGCGGGAGTGCCTTCGGACGGCTCGGCCAGGATGCCCACCAGCGACTCACCTTCGCAGTCAAAGCTGAGAACTGATTCCTTCACGACAGCGCCTCCACCGTGCGCGCAATCAGTGCCGGCGCCAGCTCGATTTCGCTGGTCGCCCAGAAGCCGGGGCCTTGCACGATCTGCGAGCGCGGGGCCCAACCGGCGTCCTGCCAGGTCTTGATGGCCTGCTCGCTGACCGGCGTCAGCGTGGCGTCCTCGCGGCTGCTGAGTTCCAGCCACTCGACACGGCCCGGCGTGCCCGTTGTTGTGAGCTTGGCGGCTTCCAGGCCGAGGGCGAGCGCCGACCCCAGCCGATAACCGGCAATCTCGACCGGCCGGCCGGCGGCCAGTTCGGTCTTCATCTGTTCCATCAGTCCCTTGCTGGCGCCGCTGGCCATCTCGGCGGCCAACTTCAGGCGCAAGAACTGCTGCAGCGCCAGCTTGCCGCTGGTCATGGGCTGCCAGAACAGATAGTTCACCGGACGGCCCCAGTCCGCAGCGGCCAGCAGGGCACCGGCGCGCAGGCCCCAGAGCCACAGCGGCGCGTCGGGCACACGGATGTCCAGTTCGGCCAGGCCCAGGCGCACGTCGGCCTGCCAGTCGGCCCAGCTCGCGTCGCCAAAGTCGGCCGATGAATCACCGCAGCCACGCAGGTCGATCTGCAGCACGGCGTGGCCGGCCTCGGCCAGCGCGCGGCAGGCCAGGGCGGCCATGCGGCGCGACTTGTTCATCTCCTCGGCGAACGGGTGCACATAGAGCACCTTACTGCGCGGCGTGCCAAGCGGTGCGTGGAACAGGCACAGCCGCTGCTCGCCGCCAGCGGCGGGCAGGAAGAAGACGTCGGGGTGAGGGATCAACCCAGGCGGGCGGCGACGAAGTCCGCCAGCGAGCCCACGGTGGCAAAGGTGTCGCCGTCGATGTCGTCATCGTCGACGACCAGGCCCAGCTGTTCCTCCAGCCCGGTGATGAGGCTGACGACGGCCATCGAGTCCAGCTCGGGCAGCGCACCGAGCAGCGCGGTGTCGCGGGTGAAGGTCTGGGCACGGCCGCCCAGGCTCAGCACGTCGTCGAGAAGCCTCAGCACATGGCCGAGCACTTGTTCTTTATCCATTGAGGGGCCTGTTAACGCTACGGGAATCGGTGCGAGAGGGTCTGCGCGGGCGCAGGGCTAGGCGTGCGACGCCGCCTGGGCTCATAGCCCAGGCAAGGCGCGCAACGACGCCATGCGCCCGCGCAGACCCTCTCCCGAAGGGTTGTCACGCAAAAGCCCGCGCGCGGCGTTGCGAAGCCTCGCTGGGGACGACCCCAGCTTCGGCTCCGCGCCTTGCTCGCGGGCTTTTGAGTGGCAACGCATCCGATGCCCGTAGCGTTAACAGGCCCCTAGCGTCCAAAAATTCAGCCGCGCAGTTTAGCCGGGTGCCCCCTTGGCTCCGGGGAGGCGACCCCTTGGCCCGGGGTCGCGTGAGATACTTTTTTAACGGCTCCTTGCGCGTGAACTGTTGATGCGCAAGGGGTTGTCGGTCGCGTCCAGCCCCACGGCATGAACCAACGCGCAAGAAGCCTGCTCACTCCGATCTACCCCGCGTCCATGCCCGAATCCACGTTGTTGAACGAGTTGGTGGCCCATGCCGCCGAGCGCACGCCCGACGCCCCGGCCCTGACCTACGGCGGCGCAACGCTGAGCTACGGCCAACTGGACGCTGCCGTTCGTGGCTTCGCCAGCGGCCTGATGGCACTGGGGCTGGCCCGCGGCGAGCGGGTCGCGATCTATCTTGAGAAGCGCTTCGAGACCGTCGTCGCCAGCTTCGGCGCACCGGCTGCGGGTGGCGTGTTCGTGCCGCTGAACCCGCTGCTCAAGCCGGAGCAGGTCGGCTTCATCCTGCGCGACTGCGATGTGCGCGTGCTGGTCACGTCGCCCGAGCGCCTGGCCCAGCTGGGCGAGGTGCTGACGCAATGCCCTTCGCTGCGCCATGTCGTGCTGACCAGCGGTACGGGCTCGGCCCCGGTGCCCGTGCACGACTGGGCCGCACTGCTGGCCGCGCCTTCCCGCGCCGGCCACCGCGTCATCGACACCGACATGACGGCCATCCTCTACACGTCCGGCTCGACCGGTCGGCCCAAGGGCGTTGTGCTGTCCCACCGCAACATGCTGGCGGGTGGCAAGAGCGTGGCGAGCTACCTGGAAAACCGTGCCAGCGACACGCTGTTGGCTGCCCTGCCGCTGTCCTTCGACGCCGGCTTCAGCCAGCTGACCACCGCCTTCCACAGCGGCGCGCGCGTCGTGCTGCTGAACTACCTGCTGCCCAAGGACGTGCTGAAAAGCATGGAGCGCGAGAAGGTCACGGGGCTGACGGCCGTGCCGCCGCTCTACATCCAGCTGACCCAGCTCGAATGGCCTGCGGCCATCGACGCCAACCTGCGCTACTTCGCCAACACCGGCGGCCGCATGCCGCGCGCGACGCTGGACCTGCTGCGCGCCAAGGCGCCATCTGCCAAGCCCTTCCTGATGTACGGCCTGACCGAGGCCTTCCGCTCGACCTATCTGCCGCCTGACGAGGTGGACCGCCGGCCGGACTCCATCGGCAAGGCCATCCCGAACGCCGAGATCCTGGTGCTGCGCGACGATGGCAGCGAATGCGCGGCGGACGAGCCGGGCGAGCTGGTGCACCGTGGCGCGCTGGTCGGCTTGGGCTACTGGAACGACGCCGAGAAGACCGCCGAGCGCTACAAGCCGTTGCCGGTCGGTGTGGGTGGTCGCGAGGGCGGCCTGCAACTGCCCGAGTTCGCCGTGTTCTCCGGCGACACGGTCAAGCGTGATGCGGAAGGCTTCCTCTACTTCGTCGGCCGCCGCGACGAGATGATGAAGACCTCGGGCTACCGGGTCAGCCCGACCGAGGTGGAGGAAGTGCTGTACGCGACCGGCCTGGTCGGCGAATGCGTGGCCTTCGGCGTCCATCACGACACCTTGGGGCAGGCCATCCAGGTCATCGCCACGCCGCCGGAAGGCGCCGCCGAGCTGGACCTGACCGCGCTGACCGCCGCCTGCAAGGCGCGCATGCCGGCCTATATGGTTCCGCACGGCGTGGACGCCCGCACCGGCCCGCTGCCGCGCAACCCCAACGGCAAGATCGACCGCAAAACCCTTTCGACCGACTGGCTCGAACGCCACGCTGCATGACTGACTCCGTCCCGACCAAGCGCGCCCTCGAGCACGCGCCCGTGCTCTTCCCCCGCGACGCGAACGGCGAGCTGCTGGTCGGCGGCCAACGTCTGTCCGTGCTGGCCGAGCGCGTCGGCCAGACGCCGTTCTATGCCTACGACCGCAGCCTGCTGAAGGCCCGTGTCGCCGAGTTGCGTTCCGTGCTGCCGCAGGGCATCGAGCTGCACTACGCGATGAAGGCCAACCCGATGCCGGCGCTCGTGGCGCTGATGGCCGGCCTGGTGGACGGCATCGACGTGGCCTCGGCAGGCGAGTTGCAGGTCGCGCTGAATGCCGGTGCAGACCCGCACGAGGTCAGCTTCGCCGGCCCCGGCAAGCGCGACATCGAGCTGGGCCAGGCGGTTGCGGCCGGCGTGCTTGTCAACGTCGAGTCGGCGCGCGAACTGGCGCCGCTGGCGCGTGCCTCGCAGCGCCTGGGCCTGCCGGCCCGTGTGGCGCTGCGCGTGAACCCCGACTTCGAGCTCAAGGGCTCGGGCATGCGCATGAGCGGCGGCCCCAAGCAGTTCGGCATAGACGCCGAGGCCCTGCCGGAGGTGCTGGCCGAGGTCGGCCGGCTGAGCGGTGATGGCATCGCGTTTGAAGGCTTCCACCTGTTTGCCGGCTCGCAGAACCTGAAGGCGGAGGCGATCTGCGAGGCGCAGCTTAAAAGCTATGAGCTGGCCCTGCGGCTGGCCGAATCGGCGCCGTCGCCGATCAAGTTCCTGAACCTGGGCGGTGGCTTCGGCATCCCGTATTTCCCGGGTGAGTCGCGGCTGGATCTGGCGTCCATCTCGGACAACCTCGCTGGCTTGCAGCGGCGCGCCAAGGCCGACCTGCCGCTGGCCAAGCTGGTCATCGAGCTGGGCCGCTACTTCGTCGGCGAGGCCGGTGTCTATGTCAGCCGCGTCGTCGACCGCAAGGTCTCGCGTGGCCAGATCTTCCTGGTGGCGGACGGCGGCCTGCATCACCACCTGTCGGCCTCCGGCAACTTCGGCCAGGTGCTGCGCAAGAACTATCCGGCGTCCATCGAGCCGCAAGGCCGCAACGAAGCAGCGACCGAGCCAGCCAGCGTCGTCGGCCCGCTGTGCACGCCGCTGGACCTGCTGGCCGACCGCATGGACATGGCGCGAGGCGAGATCGGTGACCTGGCCGTTGTCTACCAGAGCGGCGCCTATGGCCGCAGCGCCAGCCCCGAGGGCTTCCTCGGCCACCCGGCCTGCGTCGAGGTGCTGGTCTAGACCCGAGACTCGACGGCGTCTTCCCAGTCGCCGTTGCGCAGAATCTGGTGCGGCCTGAACGTGGCCTTGTAGGCCATCTTCGGGCTCTCTTCTATCCAGTAGCCCAGGTAGAGGTGACTCAGCTTGAGCTCCCTGGCCTGCTGGATCTGCCACAGCACGCCGTAGGTGCCAAAGCTGCCTTCAATGTCCGGGTCGTAGAAGGTGTAAACCGCCGACAGGCCGTCGCTGAGGATGTCCAGGATGGACACCATGCGCAGCGGAGTGCTGCCGTCGGGCATCGTCTCGCGGAACTCGACGAGGCGGGAGTTGATGCGCGACTGCAGCAGGAACTGCGTGTACTGGTCGACGCTGTCGTGATCCATGCCGCCGCCCGAGTGCCGGCCGGCCTGGTAGCGCAGGTAGAGGGCGTAATGCTCGGGCGAATAGCCCAGCCGCATGACCTTGGCCTGCAGGTGGCGGTGGGCCTTCAAGGCCCGTTTCTGGCTGCGGCTGGGCTGGAAACTGCCGACCGGCACGCGTAGCGCGATGCAGGCGCGGCACTGGTCGCAATAGGGGCGGTAGGTGAACAGCCCGCTGCGGCGAAAGCCCGCGGCGACGAGGTTGGAGTAGGCGTCGGCGTGGATCAGGTGGCTGGGCGTGGCGACCTGCGAGCGCGCTTGCCGGCCGGCCACGTAGCTGCACGGGTAGGCAGCCGTGGCATAGAACTGGATCTGCGCGAGCGGCAGTTCTTTGGGGTGAGTCACGTGGAAGTCAGGAGCCTTTGCCAGTAGGCCGGATGATAGGTCCACGGCCCTGGCGCAGCTTCACCGACATGGGTGGCGAGGTGGGCTTCGAACACGCTTCTGGGCACTTCCGCCGCACCCAGCGAGGCCAGATGCCCCGTGTTCTGCTGGCAGTCTATCCACGGGATGCCGAACTCGCGGCACAGGCAGATCAGCGCGCAGAGCGCAATCTTGGAGGCGTCCGTGCGGCGCATGAACATGGACTCGCCGTAGAACATGCGGCCGAGGTTCACGCCGTACAGGCCGCCCACCAGTTCGCCGTCCACCCAGGTCTCGACACTGTGCATGGCGGGCCAGGCCAGGTAAGCGGCCTGCAGCTCGGGCACGATCCAGGTGCCGTTCTGGCCGTCGCGCGGCGTGCTGGCGCAGGCGCGCAGCACGGCGGCGCGGTCATGGTCGATGCGGATCTCGCAGCCGGGCGTGGCGCCAAAGCGTTGCACCGCCTTGCGCAGCGATCGCGACAGCTTGAAGTTGGCCGTCTGCAACACCATGCGCGGATCGGGCGCCCACCACAGTGGCGGTTGGCCGGGGCCGTACCAGGGGAAGATGCCGCGCCGGTAGGCCGCTTCCAGGCGTTCGGCGGTCAGCGTGCCGCCGGCGGCCAGCAGGCCCGGCGCGTCGGTGTCGGGGCCAAGCGCCCTGGCGCTGGGCGGGAAGGCTAGGGACGCTTCGTCGAGCCAGTCGATCATGGCCGGCAACTTAACATGACGCCCATGATCACCGTCTACGGCATCCCCAACTGCGACACCGTCAAGAAGGCCCGCGCCTGGCTGGCTGAACGGGGCCTGGAAGTCGCCTTCCACGACTTCAAGAAGCAGGGCGTGCCGGCCGAACTGCTGCCGGCCTGGTTGAAGGCCTTCGGTCTCGACAGATTGGTCAACCGTGCCGGCACGACCTGGCGCAAGCTGGACGACGCGACCAAGGCCGGTGTCGTCGACGACGCCTCGGCCACGGCACTGATGCTGGCCGAACCCAGCGTCATCAAACGCCCCGTGGTGCGCTGGGCCGATGGCCGTTGGACGCTCGGATTCAGTGCGCACACGTTCGAAGAAGGTGCAAAGAACGCACCAAAATAGAACTGCTCGACCTGCGCCAGTGCGTATCGCCTCTTTGGGCACGCCTTGAAACTGGGCATTGAACTTGCTGTTTTGGTGCGATCCGGTTCGGCTTGGTGCGTGTTGCCCAAGCTTGGCGCCGGCGAACGGAGATGGCGTTGGAGACTTCGATCAAGCAGGGCGCGGATGCGCTATTTATTTTGCTGGGCGCCATCATGGTGCTGGCCATGCATGCGGGCTTTGCCTTCCTGGAACTGGGCACCGTGCGCAAGAAGAACCAGGTCAATGCCCTGGTCAAGATCCTGGTGGACTTTGCCGTCTCCACGCTGGCCTACTTCCTCGTCGGCTACCTCGTTGCCTACGGCACGCATTTCTTCATCGGCGCCGAACAACTGGCGCAGAAGAACGGCTACGAGCTGGTCAAGTTCTTCTTCCTGCTGACCTTTGCGGCGGCCATCCCGGCCATCGTGTCGGGCGGCATCGCCGAGCGGGCGCGCTTCGGCCCGCAGCTGTTCGCCACGGCGGTCATCGTCGGCTTCGTCTACCCGGTCTTCGAGGGCGTCGCCTGGAACCAGGGCTTCGGCATCCAGGCCTGGCTGAAGGCGACCACCGGCGCAGAGTTCCATGACTTTGCCGGCAGCGTCGTCGTCCACGCCGTGGGAGGCTGGATCGGCCTGGCCGCCGTGCTGCTGCTCGGCCCGCGCCTGAACCGCTACCGCAAGGACGGTGCGATGAGCGCCCATCCGCCCTCCAGCATCCCCTTCCTGGCCCTGGGTGCCTGGGTGCTGACGGTGGGCTGGTTCGGCTTCAACGTGATGAGCGCGCAGACGCTGGACAAGCTCTCGGGCCTCGTCGCCGTCAACTCGCTGATGGCCATGGCCGGCGGCACGCTGGCGGCCGCGCTGCTGGGCCGCAACGATCCCGGCTTTGCCTACAACGGGCCGTTGGCCGGCCTTGTGGCCGTGTGCGCGGGCTCAGACGTCATGCACCCGCTGGGCGCGCTGGTGACGGGCGGCGTGGCCGGCTGGGTGTTCGTCAAGTTCTTCACCTTGACGCAGAACCGCTGGAAGATCGACGACGTGCTCGGCGTGTGGCCGCTGCACGGCCTGTGCGGCGCCTGGGGCGGCATCGCCTGCGGCATCTTTGGCCAGAAGGCGCTGGGCGGCATCGGCGGCGTAGCCTTCAGCGCGCAGCTGATTGGGACGCTGGGCGGCGTGATCTGGGCGCTGGCGGGTGGCTTCGTCGTCTACGGGCTGATCAAGCGCTTCGTCGGCCTGCGGCTGGATGCCGAGCAGGAGTTCGAGGGGGCCG
>NZ_JBGCUM010000084.1:0-15644 GCF_054177665.1 Roseateles sp. P5_E8
GGCCGTGGTGACGGCTGGCGCGGCAACCCGGCCGGCCGCAGGGGCGACCAACGCGGCCGACGGCGCCGGGGCCACCGCAGGTGCAGCAGCTTCGGCCGGCTTGGCCGCCGGGCTGGCGGCCGCGGTAGGGGTGGCCGTGGCGCCGCCGAAATAGAGCGTGCCGAGGACGGCCAGCGCCGCCCCTGCCGCGCCGCCAATCACGAGGTCTTTGATGGTCATGTCTCTCCCTGGCCGCCAGCGGAAGCGGCGCGGCGCAGCATAAGGGCGCCGCAGCGGGCTTGCGCCGCCGAACTCGATGTCCGTTCCCGGCCAGCGCGCCTTCGCCTGCGCTGCTGCAATGCCGCCCATTCCGCCAACGAAAGGGGCCCATGCAAGCCGCACAAACCAAGTTCATCGTCCGAGGCATCCCCACCGAGCACGCCCAGGCGCTGCGGGCCGGCGGCACGGACGCCCACGGCCAGGCGCCGCTCACCGCCGTGGCCCAGGGCCTGGGCAACCCCTGCCGGCATTGCCTGCAGCTCATTGCCGAGGGCGACACCAAGCTCGTGCTGGCCTACCGGCCGTTCAGCGCGCCCCAGCCCTATGCCGAGACCGGGCCCATCTTTCTGCACCAGGCCGGCTGCGAGCGCTACGAGGCCGACGCCCTGCCCGCGTGGTTCGCCCACCTGGCGCCGGCGCTGGTGCGCGGCTACGGGGCCGATGACTGGATCGTCTACGAGACCGGCCGCGTGTTGCCGGGCGCCGAGCTGACCGACGCCTGCCTCGCCATCCTGGCCCGCGAGGACGTGGCCTATGTGCACGTCCGCTCCAGGTTCAACTGCTTTCAGTGCCGCGTGGAGCGCGCCTGACCCCGCTGCCGGCGATGACGCGGCACCGGCCTACGCCAGCCAGGCCCGGCGCTGCCTAGCATCTCCGCGGCCAGATAGGCGCAGGCGCAGAGCAACATCATGAAGGCGGCAATGACTTCCACTTGGGTCGTGATCCTGGCGACGGCAGCGGCGACGCTGCTCGGGGTGCTGCTGTTCCAGAACCTGTCGACCCACGAGACCAAGATCGACCAGAAGCTGCCCAAGCTCTACGAGACCGACGACGCGGAGTTCAAGCGTGCGCTGAGCTCGCTGCTGGGGCCGCCGCTGGTGGAGGGCAACGAGGTGGAAACGCTGCGCAACGGCGACGAGATCTTCCCGTCCATGCTCGCTGCCATCCGGTCGGCGCGAGCGACGGTGAACTTCGAGACCTACATCTACTGGTCGGGCAGCATCGGGCGGGAGTTCGTCGACGCGCTGACCGAGCGCGCCCGGGCAGGCGTGAAGGTGAACGTGCTCTTGGACTGGGTGGGCAGCATGAAGATGGACCAGTCGATGCTGGACGAGATGAAAGCCGCCGGCGTGGCCTGCGAGCGCTTCCACGAGCCGCGCTGGAACAACTGGGGCCGCATGAACAACCGCACCCACCGCAAGCTGCTCGTGGTCGACGGCCGCGTCGGCTTCACCGGCGGTGTGGGCATCGCCGACCAGTGGCGCGGCAACGCCCGCAACGAGACGGAATGGCGCGACACGCACTACCGCGTGGCCGGGCCGGTGGTGGCGCAGATGCAGTCTGTGTTCCTGGACAACTGGATGCGCGCCACCGGCGAGGTGCTGCATGGCGAGTCCTATTTCCCTGCGCTGAGGCCCGTGGGGCCGTATTCGGCGCAGATGTTCAGCAGTTCGCCGAGCGGGGGCAGCGAGAGCATGCAGCTGATGTACATGCTGTCCATCACGGCGGCGCGCAAGACCATAGACCTGGCCAACTCCTATTTCGTGCCGGACGAGCTGACGATCCAGACGCTGGTGGACGCGGCGCGCCGCGGCGTGAAGATCCGCGTGCTGACGCCGAGCGGCCACATCGACTCAGAGACGGTGCGCAAGGCCTCCCGCAGCAGCTGGGGCCCGATGCTGGAGGCCGGCATCGAGTTCGCCGAATACCAACCGACCATGTTCCATGTGAAGGGCCTGGTGGTGGACGGCATGTTCGCGTCGGTGGGGTCCACGAACTTCGACAACCGCTCGTTCCGGCTCAATGACGAGGCCAACCTGAACGTGCTGAACGCTGATTTCGGCCGGCAGCAGCAAGCCGTGTTCGAGGCGGACTGGGCCAAGGCTCGCCGCATCACGCTGGATGAGTGGCGGCAGCGCCCCTGGTCGGAGCGGCTATGGGAGATGCTGGCCAGGGCCTTGCGCACCCAGCTTTGAGCGCGGTCGCCCAGCGCCGCGGGGCGGTCTGCGATGACTTACTACCGGGGATGCGCACCTTGCGCAAGGCCCCGTCTGGCATAAGGTGGCACTTGGCGTGTAAAATCCCGCCATAGATTCGCACAAGACCGTTTTCTCAAGGTCTTATCTGCAGCCCCGCTGGCCATCCCCTGGCCCGTTCTCGCGAGCGGCTCGCTTCAGCAACTCCCGGTGAGTGTTCTTGAGTGTTTCTGTCTCCGCATGGCATGTTGCCGGCGGAGTGTTCTTCCATTCCAAAATCCCAAAAGGAAACACCATGACTACAGAAATCGGCACCGTGAAGTGGTTCGACGACGGCAAGGGCTTCGGCTTCATCACGCCTGACGGCGGCGGCAAGGACCTGTTCGCGCACCACAGCGAAATCAAGAACGCCGGCGGCTTCCGCTCGCTGGCCGAAGGCGCCAAGGTCGAATTCGAGACCAAGCAAGGCCCCAAGGGTCTGCAGGCCTCGAACATCAAGTCGCTCTGAGCGACAACGGGCGCCACCCGGCGCCCAAACCGCAGCGGCCGATACGGCCCGCTGCGGCGCAATCAAAAACAAGAACATGCAGAAGAACAACAATATTGAAGTGGGACGCTATGTCGTCTCCCCCATGACCCAGGCTCGCAACGGCGGCGGCTACGACGCCGTCGTGTCGATCCGGTCCGKCCAGGGTATGGCCAGCGTGGACCGCGTGATGCAATTCACGCCGTACTTTCACAGCTCGACGGCAGCCTTGCGCTACGCCCGGGCCGAAGGTCTGGCCTGGGCGCATTGCCACTGACCGCGCGCGGCCTTGACCGGCCGCAATCGTCGCCGGCACGGCCTCGTGCTCGGCCTCCCGTCTAATTTTCCGCAACGGAGCCCAACACTTGGCCAAAGAAGAACTGATCGAAATGCAGGGCGTTGTCCACGAAGTCCTGCCCGACTCGCGTTTTCGTGTGACGTTGACGAATGGCCACCAGGTCATCGCCTACACCGGCGGCAAGATGCGCAAGCATCACATCCGCATCCTGGCCGGCGACAACGTGTCGCTGGAGATGTCGCCCTATGACTTGAGCAAGGGCCGCATCACCTTCCGCCATCTGGAGCGCCGCTCCGGCCCGCCTCCCGGCGGCGGTGGTTCGGGTCGTAGGTAAGGCCTCGCGGCCTTTCAAGCCCTTCAGCCTTCGTTCAGCCCTTTGAACTCCAATTCATCGGGCCCCCAATCGGTCGCCACGGCATGCCCTGGCGGCCGATTGTTTTTGCGGGCCGCATCCAGCGCGCCGCGCGCGGCGTAGCTCGGCCATGAACCTGCCCAAGCTTGGCCTCGCCCTGCTCGCCGTGGTTGCACTGGCGGGCGTGCTGGTGGCCTGCGCGCCGGCGAAGGTGCTGAACGCGCTAGCGTCCAGCAACACGCACACGGTCAGCCACGGCGCGTCCTACGGTCCAGGCCCGCGCCAGTTGGTGGACGTGTACCGCCCGCGCCGCGCGGCGCCGCGTGGCGGCTGGCCGGTGGTGGTGTTCTTCTACGGCGGCTCCTGGAACCGCGGCGAGCGCGCCGACTTCGCCTTTGTCGGCGAGGCGCTGGCTTCGCGCGGCATCCTGACGATGGTGGCCGACTACCGCCTCTACCCGGAGGTGCGCTACCCCGAGTTCCTGAAGGACGGCGCTACGGCGCTGGCCTGGGCGCTGACCCACGCCGACCGGCTGGGCGGCAACCCGCAGCGCGTGTTCGTCATGGGCCACAGTGCCGGCGCCTACAACGCCGCCATGCTGGCGCTGGACCCGCGCTGGCTGAAGGCCACGGGCCACGCGCCGCGCGAGCTGGCCGGCTTTGTCGGCCTGGCCGGGCCCTACGACTTCCTGCCCATAGAGAACCCCGACGCGCAGCCGGTGTTCTTCCACCCCGACTACCCGCCCGGCACGCAGCCGTTGCAGCACGCCAGCCGGGGCGCGCCGCGCAGCTTTCTGGGTGCGGCCAGCACCGACAAGCTGGTGAACCCGCAGCGCAACAGCCAGGCCCTGGCCACCAGGCTGCAATCGCTGGGCGTGCCGGTGACGCTGAAGCTCTATGACCGCGCCAGCCATATGACCTTGATCGGCGCCTTCGGGGCGCCGCTGCGCTGGCTGGCGCCGGTGCTGGAAGACGTGGCGGCCTTCGTCAACGGGCCGCCGGGCGGCTGATCAGCCCACCGCGCGCCGCAGCGCGTTAACGGCCTCGTCGTTCGTCCAACCCTCGGCCGCGTCGCCGATGACCACCTCGACCATCGCGCCGCCTTCGATCAGGTGCGACGCCATCGCCCGCGCGCCCAGCCAGAAGCCGTCAGCGCGGGCCACGTCCAGCAGCGCCTCGCGCAGACGGCCGGGGTCGACGGGCAGGTGCAGCTGGAAGGCGTTGACCTGCGGCACCTCGGGCGCCACACGCCAGCCGGGTTGGGCGGCCAGCTGCCGCGCCAGCGCCTGGGCGCGTTCGCGGTACTCGGGCATGCACGGCAGCTGCGTGCGCAGGCCGTGCAGCGCGCTCAGTACGAAGGGGTGCAGCGTGAAGACATTGCCGGCCAAGCGGGTCTGCCAAGGGGCGGTGGCGGCGATGAAGTCCGCGCTGCCGGCCAGCACGCAGCCGGCCAGGCCGCCCAGGCCCTTGTAGAAGGACACGTAGATCGAATCGGCCAGCGCAGCGATCTCGGCCAGCGGGCGGCCGTAATGGGCCGCCGCCTCCCAGAGCCGGGCGCCGTCGAAATGCAGCGGCACGCCGCGCTCCTGGCACCAATGGCTGATGGCGCGCAGCTCGCTCCACTCGGGCAGCCGGTAGCCACCCCGGCGCAGCGGCAGCTCGACCGTGACGACGGCGGGCAGCTCGCCGCTTACCGCGCAGGCGTCGATGAGGGCGACGTTGAGCGGTGTGTCCGGGTAGCCGATGCGCAGCCCGCGCAGGCCCATCAATTTCTCGAAGGCCTCGGCCTCGTCAATAGCGATGTGGCTCTGCGGGTGCAGCGCTACCGGCCCGTCGACCTCGCCGCAATGCACGCGCAAGGCCGCCAGCTGCGCCGCCACGCCCTTGTGCATGAAGCGCGCGGCCGGCTTGCCCAGCAGCGCGGCCACCTCGGCCTCCAGCGCCTGGATGGCCTGGCCCTGGCCGTAGACGTCCAGCGGCAGCGCGGCCTCGGGCAGGTCGGCCAGCGCCAGCAGCGACTCGCGCATGGACCGCAGCGGCCGGTGGCCGTTCAGCCAGCGGGTGCAGCGGTTGCGCAGGTCGATGTCGGCGTCGGCAGAGGTGGGAGCGGGCATGCGTGGCGTCAGGGTTTGGGGGGTCGCGGAATTCTGCGCCGGCCACGCCGCAGGGCCTTGTTGATCGGGGTTCACTAAACTCTCGCCCTTTTTCCTCGCGCGCCCGCCAGGGCACGGCGCCTCCATGTCAGACACCACCACGCAGCCCCTCGCAGCCGAGCCCCTGGCCCGGTTGCTGCTGCAATGGGGCGTGGCGCCGGTGCCCATGGCCCCGGTGGCCGAGCGGCTGGGCGGCTGGCTGGGCTGGGCGGAGGCCATCGGCCTGTCGCAACTGCTGGCCACGGCGCCCACGGCCGAAAGCAACGCCACCGCCCGCCGCGAGGCCTGGGACTGGGCCGCCGCCGCGCTGGACCGCCTGGTGGCCGACCTGACCGCCGCCTTCGACGACGCGCTGCTGGCGCTTGACTCCGCCGAGCCTGCGCCCGAGGGCGTGCCGCTGGCCGACCTGCTGGCGCCCTACCGCCTGCACCACACCCAGCAGCAGCGCAGCATGGCCGCCCGCGTTGCCACGTTGCGTGAACGGCTGCGGCCCCGGCTGGCCGAGGCCTCGGGGCCGCTGACGCGCCTGGCGCAGCTGGACGCGGTGTTCGAGCGCGCCGTCGTCATGCAGGAGCGCCAGGCCCTCACCGGCCTGCCCGCGCTGCTGACCAAACGGGCCGAGGCCCACCACGCCGCCGACCCGCGCCGCTGGCGCCAACGCTTCTGGGCCGACCTGCAACGCGCGCTGCGGGCCGAGCTGGACCTTCGATTGCAACCGGTGCAAGGCCTCATCGAGGCCTTGCACCAAGCTGATTCCTGATGAACCGTTTCCTGAACGCCCTCTATCCCCTCGCCCTGGCCGCTGGCCTGGCGGGCATTGCCGGCGCCGCGCTGGCCGCCGCCCGCCACCACCCGGTGGCGCTGGCGATGACGCTGCTGATCGCGGCCTTCTTCGTGCTGGGTGCGCTGGAGCTGCAGGCCTTCCGCCGCGCCGGCCGCGAGCTGGACGCGGCGCTGAACGCAGAGCCGACCGAAGCCTGGGCCGGCACCGTGCCGACCACGCTTCGCGCCGCTGTGCAGCAGCGTCTGGACGGCCTGCGCGTGGCCCTGCCCGGCCTGTCGCTGGCGCCGGCGCTGGCCGGCCTGCTGGTGCTGCTGGGCATGCTGGGCACCTTCATCGGCATGGTCATCACGCTGAGCAGCACGGCCAGCGCGCTGGGCCAGACGGCCGACCTCGCCGCGCTGCGCAACGCCCTGGGCGCGCCGGTGCAGGGCCTGGGCCTGGCCTTCAGCGCCAGCGTGGCCGGCGTGACGGGCTCGGCCATGCTGGGCCTGATGGTGGCGCTGGCCCGCCGCGAGCGCGCCGCCGTGGCCGCCCGTCTGGACGTGGCCTTGCTGGGCCGCCTGCGCCCGCTGACGGCCGCGCACCGCCGCGCCGTCGAGCAGCAGGCCGCCGATGCTGCTGCTGCTGAGGTCGCGCGCACGAATCAGCTCGAACTCGTCGCCCAGCTGCAGAAGTTCGCGCAGCAGATGGCCGACCAGCTCGCCGCGCAGAACTCGCAATTCCACGGCGAGACGCACAAGGCCTACACCGCGCTGGCCGCCAGCGTCGACGGCACGCTGCGTACCAGCCTGGCCGAAAGCGTCGCTCAAGCCGGCGCCGCCATCCAGCCCGCCGCCGAGGCCGCGATGGCCGGCATCGCCCGTGAGGCTGCGGCCCTGCACGAGCGCGTGGGCACGCAAGTGGGCGAGCAGCTCACGGCCTTGAGCGCGCGCTTCGAGGCCGGCGCTGCTCAGATCGCGCAACAAAGCCAAGCCGCCGCTCGCGCGCAAGGCGAAGGCCTGGCCCAGCAACGTGAGGCCGCATTGAAGCTGCTGGCCGACACCGGCGCCGCGACGCAGCAGGCCGTCGACCGCCTGGGCGAGCGCTGGGCCGGCCAGGCGCAGGCGCTGCTGGCCGCGCAGGCCGAGGCCGACGCCGCCCGTGCCACCGCACTGCAATCCCAAGTCGACGCGCTGGCCCAGCAACGCGCCGCCGCCCAGCAGACCATGGCCGAGACCGCCGACCGCTTTGCCGCGCAGACGCAAACACTGCTGGACCGCGTGGCCGAGGCGCAGGCCCGCCAGCAGGCCGTCCACGCCGAGCAGGACGCACAACGCCGCGCCGAGGCGCGCACCGAAAGCGAAGCCCTGGCGCAGCAACGCGCCGCCAACGAACAATTGCTGGCCGCCAGCGGCGAACGTGCGCAGAACGTGCTGACCGAGCTGACCGCCGGCTTCGCCGCGCAGACGCAAGCCGCCATCGCCGCGCTGGCCGAGGCGCACCGCCAGCTGCAGGCGGCCCACGCGGCCAACGACGCCGAACGCCTGGCCGCCTGGCGCACCGAGCTGCAAGCAGCTGGCGCTGCCCAGCTGGCCCAGCAGCAGCAATTGGCCGACGGCGTGCTGCGCAACACGCGCGATCTCGTCGCCCAGAACGAGGCCCAGGCGCAGACGACGCTGACCGAGGCCGGTGCGCTATTGAAGGCCGCCGGCGAGGCACCGCGCGCGGCCGTGGAGGTGGTCGCCGCGCTGCGCGAGCAGCTGGCGCAAAGCCAGGCCCAGGACCGCGCCGCGCTGGCCGAGCGCGCAGAGCTCATGCAGACCGTCTCGACGCTGCTGGCCTCGCTGCAGCAGGCGGCCGGCGAGCAGCGCGCGGCCATCGACGCGCTGGTCGCCAGCTCGTCGTCCCAAGTGGATGCACTGGTGGGCAGTTCGGCGACCCAGCTCGAGGCCCTGGGCCAGCGCTTCACGGCACAGACCGACGCGACCGGCCAGGCACTCGCCGATGCCGCCACGACGATCGCCGCCAGCGCCGCCGAAATGGGCAGCCTGGGCGAGGGCTTTGGCGCGGCGGTGGAGCAATTCCAGGGCGCCAACGCGCAACTGGTGCAGCACCTGGCCACGCTGGAGGATCGCTTGAGCAGTGCGATGACGCGCAGCGACGAGCAACTGGGCTACTACGTGGCGCAGGCGCGCGAGGTCATCGACCTGTGCCTGGGCTCGCAGAAGGCCGTGCTGGACGCGCTGCAGACCACGGCGGCTGCAAATGGATGACCAGTTGGAGATGGAGCAGGAAGGCGTCGGCGCGCCCGCGTGGGCCGCGTTCGGCGACCTGATGGCCGGCGTGCTGGGGGCCTTCGTGCTGGTGCTGGCCGCCGCCCTGGTGGGCCAGCTGGACCTGGCCAACAAGCTGGAGGCCGAGGTAGCCCAGCGCCAGGCCGAGCAGGCCCGCCGCGAGGCGCTGGAGCGTGCGCTGGCCGGGCCTCTTGCCGATGGGCGCATCACCCTCGTTGAAGGCCGCATCGGCATCAGCGGCGCGGTGCTGTTCGCTATCGGCTCCGATCAACTGCACGCCGACGGCCGCGCGCTGATCAAGAGCCTGGCCGTGCCGCTGCGCACCTACCTCGCGCAGCGCGACGAGATCCTGATGGTCAGCGGCTTCACGGATGACCGCGGGCTGGTCACCGGCAAGGGCGCGCCGAAGTTCGCAGACAACTGGGAGCTGTCGGCGCAGCGCGCGCTCAACGTGGCGCGGGCGCTGATGGCCGAAGGCCTGCCGCCGGACGCCGTGTTCGCCGCCGCCTTCGGGCCGCAGCAGCCGGTGGCGTCCAACGACGAGGCCTCGGGCCGCGCGCTGAACCGCCGCGTCGAGATCGCGCCCACRCCACGGCCCAGGCGCGCCGCAGCGTCGGCCCCGTGATGAACGCCCTCGACGACCCGCAGGCCTGGCTGCAAGCGCAGCCGGCGGCCGACCCGGTCAGCCGCCGCGTGCTGGAGGGCCTGGCCCGCCGCGCCGCGCGGCAACCGCAGGGCGCGCTGCGCGAGCGCCTGGTGGCTCGCCTGGTGGAGCGCGCGCAGGCTCACGCATCCACGCCAGCCTCAACCCCAGCACTGTCGCCGCGCACCACCGCAGCGGCCAGCCCGCTGGCCGAGCTGGTGGCGCGCCTTCAGCCGGGCGCCGGGCCCGAACTGCGCAACGTGCAACTGCACCGCCGCACCTGGAGCGCCCTGCGCCTCACCCGCCGCATGGCCGAGGTCAGCGCGCCGGTGCCCGAGCACCTGGGCCCGCTGAACAGCCAGGTGCTGGTGAGCCGCGCGCTGCAGCAGCTGCAAGGCCTGTCGCCCGACTACCTGCAACGCCTGCTGACCCAGCTCGACACGCTGGCCGCGCTGGCGCCGCTGCAGGCCGCCGCCGAGGCGGAGAAGCCAGTGAAACCCACTCGACCAGCAGCGAAGAGGGCCGCGCCACGCAAGCGCTGACGCCACGCGGTTGCCCCGAAGCCTGAACCGGTCTCAGGCAAGCACCAATTGGAACAGCGTTCCAAAACAACGAAATTCCGTTTCGTTTGGTGCAAGACGCCGTTTTGGAAACCTCGGCCGTCAATGACTGACGGGCAGGAGCCGCTGTTCAACTCCCCCGCTTTGCCCTTGCCTGTTGGAATCCTCCAGGACTCGCTGTTGTTGCGCTGACGCCCCCGGCAGCCGCATCCCGCTGCTGCTGAAATCAAAAGCACAGAACTGGAGACAAGGAATGAACGGAACTTTGATGGCGCGCCGCCTGTGGCGCGGCTTTCTGGGCCTGGTACTCGTGGCCATGGCGGGCAGCGCCGCCGCCGCACCGGGCGTGCGCACGGTGCCGGCTTGCACCAAGGTCAACATCAGCGCCACCATCGACGTGCCCGCCGGCACGACCTGGGACGGCGTGGCCAAGTACGGCAAGTGGGTCTGCCTGGTGGGCACCGCCTCCAACATGAAGGGCACCCAGAGCGAGAGCCAGGTGCCGATGTTCAAGCTGAACAACGGCTCGACGGTGAAGAACGTCGTCATCGGCGACGGCTCGCTGGGCACCGGCACCAACCTGGCCGCCGGTGGTGCCGACGGCGTGCACTGCTACGGCGTCTGCAACATCACCAACGTCTACTGGGCCGACGTGGGCGAGGACGGCGCCACGGTGAAGAAGCTCAGCGGCGTGACCAGCAAGCTGACCATCAGTGGCGGCGCGGCGTTCAAGGCGGCCGACAAGCTGTTCCAGCACAACGGCGACGGCACGCTGGTCATCACCGACTTCTATGCCAACAACATCGGCAAGCTGGTGCGCTCCTGCGGCAATTGCTCGACGCAGTACGCCCGCAAGGTGACGGTGACCAGCGTGCGCCTGGGCACGGTCAACTCGGCCGGCATCGGCATCAACAGCAGCTACGACAGCAAGTCGGGCATCGCCGGCAAGTACGACGTGGCCACCATCACCGACCTGGTCTACAGCGGCTCCAAGGCCAAGTGCGAGGCCTTCGTCGGCACCGGCTCCGGCAATGAGCCGGTGAAGGACACCAACGCGAGCAACATCGCCCGCGCCTGCGTGTTCAAGTGAAGAACAACGCCCGCCAGCTTGCCTTGCTGCTGGCGGCGGCGGCCGGCCTGGGGGCGCTCGCCCTCGGGCGGCCGCCCGCCGAGCCAGCCCCGGCAGCAATGCCTCGGGCGGCGCCCGGCACGATCCTGCAGATGATCGGCCTGGCGGCGCCCACCGCTGGCGAGGCCGGTGCACCGATGCCGGACGCACCGCAGCTGACGCGCTGGATGGAACAGCGCGAGTTCCCGCAGGCCGTGCTGGCGCTGCAGCGCGCGCCGCTCGACGCCGACACCCGCGAGCGGCTGTTGCAACAGCTGCTGGCCCGCTGGGCCGAGGCCGCGCCGGAACAGGCCGCGCGCTGGGCGCTGAACACGCCTGGCCAGGCCCAACTGCTGGCACCGCTGCACGACCGCTGGCTGCAGCAGGACGCCCGCTCGGCCACCGTCTTTGCCAGCATGCTGCCCGCAGGCGCGCAACGCCAGGCCATGCTGGAGGAAGGCCTGCTGCGCTGGACGGCCCAGGACGGCACCGCCGCGCGCGACTGGCTGCGCTCCTATGCCCCCCAGCCCGAGCTGGACGAGGCCATCGCCCGGCACGCCAGCGGCGACGAACTGGCGCGAAATTCGCCCTTCGAGGCGATGGATCTGGTGGCCCGCATCGCCACGCCCGACCGCCGCTGGCAGGCCTGGCAGGCGCTGGCCCAGAGCCTGTACGACATAGATCCTGAGCGGGTGGCGTCGCTGCTGACCCAGGCGCCCGGGCTGCTGCCGGCTGAGCGGGCGCGGCTGCTCGACGAGCTGCGCTGAAGGCGGTCATCGCGCGTCGAAATCTGTCAGCAGCATGCCCTGCAAACGGTCCGCATCTGCGCTGATCGCCCAACGGAAGGGCTAACCTTTCGGTGCTCAGTCCGCGGGATGCCGCCACGACCTGCCCACACCACGACTGGACCGCCATGCAGCCCATCCTCTACTTCTCCCGCAACCCCAACCCGCGCCTGGCCGTTGCGGCGGCCAAGCACCTGGCCGCGCCGGTGACCTATGAGTTCGCCGCGCCGCTGGCGCCGGGCGAGGACGCCAGGTTCCGGCCGCTCAACCCGTCGCTGCGCCTGCCCATCCTCGTCGAGGCTGATGGCGGCTCGCTGTTCGAGGCCGACGCCATCGCCTGCCGGCTGTCGCAGCTGGTCGGCTCGGAGTTCTGGCGCACGGGAGCCGAGTTGCCGGACATGATCCGCTGGGTAAGCTGGGCGAGGGGCAACTTCATGCATGCCTGCGACATGGTGCATTTCGAGCGCGGCACCAAGCAGCGCTACAGCTTGGGTGCGCTGGACGAAGCGACCCTGGCGCAGGGCGTGGAACGCTTTCACGAGACCGCCGCCATCCTTGAGGCCCACCTGAGCCGCCAGGACTGGCTGCTCGCCAGTGGCCTCTCCTATGCCGACTTCCGCATGGGCGTCTTCCTGCCCTACAACGACGTGGCCCGGCTGCCGCTGGGCGACTATCCCGCTGTGGCCGCCTGGCATGCGCGGCTGATGGCGCTGCCGGCCTGGGCGGACCCCTTCGCGGGCCTGAGCGCGCCGGAGCTGCCGCCCATCCCGGGCTGAAGGCCCAGCCATCACCTGCCGGCATACCCGCTGCGATGTCGGTCATGGCATCGGCGGGTTGAGGAGCGGCCGGCGGCCTCGTGTGCGCTGCAACAATCCGGGCATGAAGTCCCTGTCCCGCGCCTTCACCGCCGCCGCCGCTGCCCTGCTGCTTGCCGCCTGCGCCAGCCCGCCCACGCCCACGCCGGCACCTGCCCGCGCCCCTGCCCCGGCCACCGCGCAAGCGCCCGCTGAAACGACGCAGGCACCGTCCACCGCCGTGCGCCCGCCGCGCATCGACCGCAGCTACACCTCGCAGAACCAGGACAGCCGGGCGCTGTACATCGTGCTGCACTACACCGTGCTGGACTGGGAGAAGTCGCTCAAGGTGCTGACGACCGGCGGCCAGGTGTCGGCCCACTACCTGGTGCGCGACAACCCGGTGGCCAGCTACGCCCTCGTCGACGAGAACCGCCGCGCCTGGCATGCCGGCGCCAGCTTCTGGGCCGGCAATACCAACCTGAACTCGGCCTCCATCGGCATCGAGATCGTCAACGCGGGCTTCGTGGATGGCCCCGGCGGCCGCGTCTACGCGCCCTTCCCGCAGGCGCAGATCGACGAGGTCATCGCGCTGGTGCGCGACATCCAGCAGCGCCATAACGTCAAGCCCGAGCGCATCATCGGCCACGCCGACATCGCCCCCGGCCGCAAGCAGGACCCCGGCCCGACCTTCCCCTGGAAGCAGTTCGCCGATGCCGGCCTCATCCCCTGGCCCGACGGCCCGCTGGTGATGGTGAAGATGCTGGAGCACGAGGTGGCGCCGCGCGACGTGGCCTGGCTGCAGGAGCGGCTGGCGCGCATCGGCTACAACGTGTCGCGCTCGGGGCAGATGGATACGTTGACCCGCGAAGTCGTCGCCACCTTCCAGATGAAGTACCGGCCGCGCGACATCTCTGGCACGGTCGACGCCGAGACGGCCGCGCTGATCGAGGTGGCGTCCACGCCGAGCGCGATGCGCGTGGCTGGCGCGGCCGAGGGCGAGACCCGCCCTTACACGTCTCGCTGGTAACGGATGCTCGCCTTCCTGCTCAAACGCCTGGCCACGCTGGTGCCGACATTGATCGGCATCACCCTGGTTGCGTTCGGCCTCATCCGCCTGGTGCCCGGCGACCCCATCGAGGTCATGATGGGCGAGCGCCGGCTGGACCCGGAGGCCCACGCCGCCCTCGTCAAGCGCATGGGCCTGGACCAGCCGCTGCCGGTGCAGTACGCGGACTACGTCGGCAAGCTGCTGCACGGCGACCTGGGCCAGAGCCTGGTGAGCCGCGAGCCGGTCGCCAAGGAGTTCAAGGCGCTGTTCCCGGCGACGGTCGAGCTGGCCACGGCAGCGCTGTTGTTCGCGGTCGTGCTGGGGCTGGTGCTGGGCGTCAGCGCGGGCTTGAAGCGCGGCTCGCTGCTGGACCAGGGGGTCATGGGGCTGGCGACTGTCGGCTACTCCATGCCGGTGTTCTGGTGGGGGCTGATCCTCATCATGTTCTTCTCGGTGCAATTGGGCTGGACGCCGGTGTCGGGCCGCATCGGCATTGAGTTCGACCCGATGCGGGTGACCGGCTTCATGCTCATCGATGCGGCGCTGTCTGACGAAGAAGGCGCTTTCAAGTCGGCGCTGATGCACCTGATCCTGCCCACCCTGGTGCTGGGCACGAGCACGCTGGCCGTGGTGGCGCGCATGACGCGCTCGTCGATGCTGGAAGTGCTGCGCGAGGACTATGTGCGCACGGCCCGCGCCAAGGGCTTGTCGCCGACGCGGGTGGTGGTCGTGCACGCGCTGCGCAATGCGCTGATTCCGGTGCTGACGGTGGTGGGCCTACAGACCGGCAGCCTGCTGGCCGGCGCGGTGCTGACCGAAACCATCTTCTCCTGGCCTGGCATCGGCAAGTGGCTGATCGACTCGATCGGGCGGCGCGACTACCCGGTCGTGCAGGCGGGAATCCTGATCTCGGCGTTGACGTTCATCGGGGTGAATCTGATCGTGGATGTGCTGTACGGGGTCGTGAATCCGCGTATCCGCGGAGGTGGGCATTGAGCGCCGTACTCGACAAGCCCCTCGAACCGCCCAGCCTGCTGCGCGAGTTCTGGCGGGGCTTCACCGCCAACCACGGCGCCTTCATCGCGTTGATCGTCTTCGCACTCATCGCCCTGGCCTCGCTGCTGGCGCCGCTGATCGCGCCGCACGACCCCATCGAGCAGTACCGCGACTTCATGCTGACGCCGCCGGTCTGGGCCGAGGGCGGCAACGCGCGCTTCCTGCTCGGCACCGACGAGCTGGGCCGCGACATGCTGAGCCGTTTGCTGCACGGCGGCCGGGTGTCGCTGGGCATAGGCCTRGCGTCCGTCCTCATGTCGCTGCTGCCGGGCGTGCTGCTCGGACTGCTGGCGGCGTTCTTCCAGCGCTTCCTGTCGCCGGCCATCATGCGGGTGATGGACATCGTGCTGGCGCTGCCGGCGCTGCTGCTGGCCATCTGCGTCATCACCATCCTGGGCCCTGGGCTCGTCAACACGGTCATCGCGATTGCCATCGGCGCGCTGCCTGGCTATGTACGGCTGACGCGCGCTGCGGCGCTGGCCGAGATCGGGCGCGACTACGTGACGGCCAGCCGCGTGGCGGGCGCGGGTGTGTGGCGGCTGATGTTCATCACGGTGTTGCCCAACTGCATGGCGCCGTTGATCGTCAACGCGACGTTGTCGTTTTCGTCGGCGATCCTGGAGACGGCCGGGCTGGGCTTCCTGGGCCTGGGCGTGCAGGCGCCGACGCCGGAGTGGGGAACGATGCTGTCGGCGGCGCGGGACTACATCACGCGGGCGTCGTGGGTGGTGACGCTGCCGGGGCTGACGATTCTGGTGACGGTGCTGGCGATCAACCTGATGGGGGATGGGTTGCGGGATGCGCTGGATCCGAAGTTGAAGAAGGTGGCGTGATGGAGCGTTGCACCTGCTTTGTGGCAAGGCCCAGCCGGGGTTTCGTCCCGGCGGCCGACCTACTTTTTGCGCCGCCAAAAAGTAGGCAAAAAGCTCTCCCCTGCAAAACCGCCCCTGTCGGGGTGCCCTGCGTGCCATGCCGCTTGCATGCGGCATGGCGTTCGTCAGGCGTCGCACAGCACGCAGGTGCTGTGC
>NZ_JBGCUM010000085.1:0-15376 GCF_054177665.1 Roseateles sp. P5_E8
TCCAGCTGGGCCAGCGTCAGCAGGTCGGCCACCAGGGTCTGCATGCGCTGGGTCTGCTGGTTCATCAGCACGAGCACGCGCTCGCGCTCCACCGTCGTCAGCGGCAGCGAGTGCATGGTCTCGATGAAACCGGACAGTACGGTCAGCGGCGTGCGGATCTCGTGCGACACGTTGGCGACGAAGTCGCGCCGCATGCCCTCGGCGCGCACGCGCTCGGTGATGTCCAGTGACAGCACGAGGCGCATGCCCTCGCCGTACTCGCGCACGACGATGGACAGCGTGCCCGGGCCGCGGCTGTTGCCCAGCACAAGCGGCTCGGCAAAGTTGCCGGACTGCAGATAGGCGACGAAGGCCGGCGCGCGCACGAGGTTGGTGATGCGCTGGCGCAGGTCGCGCTGCGGGTCGAGTGCGAAATGGTCAGCCGCGACGCGGTTGCACCAGACGATCTGCTCCTGCAGGTCCAGCAACAGCACGCCGTTGGGCGAGGCCTCGATCGCCGAGAGGAACTGCTCCAGCTCCAGCTCGCGCCGGGCGACGGTGCGGTCACGGTCGCGAACGGCGCGCTCGATGCGGTAGCCGACCTCGCCCCACAGGCCGGTGTCACGCGGCGCGTTCTGGAGCTGGTTGCCGCGCAGCCAGCTCAGCAGGCGATGGCCACGCACGGCGTCCACCAGCAGCATCAGCACGACGCCACTGACGACGCCGACACCCAGACCGAGGCTGTCGAGGCCCGTGGCCGTTCTCACTGCAACACCGATGACAAACCCAAGCAGCGCGGCCACCAGGGCCATCAGAAGTCGCGGCAACAACCAGCTCATGTACTGCGGAAAAGCCTCAGGCGGAGAGCGCGCTGCTCTGCTGGGTCAATCGGTAACCGGCACCGCGGACGGTCTCGATCATGCGGGCGCACTGCACGCGCTCCAAGGCCTCGCGCAGGCGCTTGACGTGGACGTCGATGGTGCGCTCCTCGATGAAGACATGGTCGCCCCAGACCCGGTCCAGCAGCTGCGAGCGGCTGTGCACGCGCTCGGGGTGGGTCATCAAGAAGTGCAGCAGGCGGAACTCGGTGGGGCCGAGCTTGACCTCGTTGCCTTCGCGGCTGACGCGGTGCGTGCCCGGGTCCAGCAGCAACGGGCCCACCTCGACCGCGCTGTCCAGCGCCTCGGGTGCCTTGCGGCGCAGCACGGCGCGGATGCGGGCGAGCAGCTCGTTGGTCGAGAAAGGCTTGGTGATGTAGTCGTCGGCGCCGGCGTCCAGCCCGGCGATCTTGTCGCCCTCGTCGGCGCGCGCCGTCAACATGATGATGGGCAGTTCCTTCGTGCGTGCGGTGCTGCGCCACTGGCGAGCCAATGCCACGCCGCTCTGGCCGGGCAGCATCCAGTCCAGCACGACGAGGTCCGGCAGTACGCGGTCAACCTCATACTGGGCGGCACTCGCGCTGGCGGCCAGCGTGATCTCGAAGCCGGCGTGGCGCAGGTTGATGGAGATCAGCTCGGCAATGGCGGATTCGTCTTCGACGACAAGGATGCGACTCATGCTCACCTCACCATGGTCTCGACGGCCTCGGGCGTGTTGTGACGCACGTCCTGGCCCTTGACCACATAGATGACGACCTCGGCCAGGTTCTTGGCGTGGTCGCCCACGCGCTCGATGGCCTTGGCCACGAAGACGAGGTCGATGGACGACGAGATGGTGCGCGGGTCTTCCATCATGTAGGTGATGAGCTTGCGCAGCAGGCCGTCGAATTCCTTGTCGATCTCGTCGTCATGCTTGAGCACGTCGAGTGCACGCTCCACGTCCAGGCGGGCGAAGGCGTCGAGCGACTTGCGCAGCTGGGTGGTGGCCAGTTCGGCCTCGAAGGAAAGGTCGGACATCGGCACGCGCAGGCGGCTCGACACGCCGCTGTTCACCAGACGCTGCACGGTGCGGGCGATGCGCGCGGCCTCGTCGCCGACGCGCTCGAGGTTGGCGATGCTCTTGCTGATGGCGATCAGCAGGCGCAGGTCACGAGCCGTAGGCTGGCGGCGCGCGATGATGGTCGAGAGATCACGGTCGATCTCGATTTCCATCGTGTTGACGCGGCCTTCCTTGGCCAGCACTTCGTCGGCCGATTCGGGGCTGAAGTCCACCAGCGCCTGCACCGCCTGGGCCACCTGGGCTTCGACGAGACCGCCCATTTCGAGCACGCGGGTCGAGATGCCGCTGAGTTCGGCGTCGAACTGGGTCGAGAGATGTTTGTCCACCATACCGTCCTCTTTCTTGATCAGCCGAAGCGGCCGGTGATGTAGTCCTCGGTGTCCTTGCGCTTGGGCTTCATGAAGAGCTCAGCGGTCGGTCCGAATTCGATCAGGTCGCCCAGGTACATGTAGGCCGTGTAGTCGGAGCAGCGTGCGGCCTGCTGCATGTTGTGGGTCACGATGGCGACGGTGTAGTCGCTCTTCAGCTCGTGGATCAGCTCCTCGATCTTGCCGGTGGAGATCGGGTCCAGCGCCGAGCAGGGCTCGTCGAGCAGCAGCACCTCGGGCTTGATGGCAATGCCGCGCGCGATGCACAGGCGCTGCTGCTGGCCACCGGAGAGGCCGGAGCCGCTCTGGTTGAGCTTGTCCTTCACTTCACCCCAGAGGGCGGCCTTCTTCAGCGCCCACTCCACGCGCTCGTCCATCTCGACGCGCGGCAGCGTTTCGAACAGCTTCACGCCAAAGGCAATGTTGTCGTAGATGGACATCGGGAAGGGCGTGGGCTTCTGGAAGACCATGCCGATCTTGGCGCGGATCAGCGAGACGTCGTCCTTGCTGGCCAGCACGTCCTCGCCGTCGAGCAGGATCTGGCCTTCGGCGCGCTGCTCGGGGTAGAGCTCGAACATGCGGTTCAGCGTGCGCAGCAGCGTGCTCTTGCCGCAGCCCGACGGGCCGATGAAGGCGGTGACCTTGTTCTCGGGGATGTCGAGGTTGATGTTCTTCAGCGCGTGGAAGCTGCCGTAGAAGAAGTTCAGGTTGCGCACCGAAAGTTTCGAGCGCTCGCCCACGGGCGTTTCAATCTTGGCGTCCATGGTGGGTCCTTAGTGTTTGTTCTTGAAGAGCACGCGGGCCAGGATGTTCAGCAGCAGCACGCCCATGGTGATCAGGAAGACGCCGGCCCAGGCCAGCTTCTGCCAGTTCTCGTAGGGGCTCATCGCGAACTTGAAGATGGTGACCGGCAGGCTGGCCATCGGCGCGCCGATGTCGCTGGTCCAGAACTGGTTGGACAGGGCCGTGAACAGCAGGGGCGCCGTCTCGCCCGACACGCGGGCCAGGGCCAGCAGGATGCCAGTGAGCACGCCCGCACGGGCCGCCTTCAGCGTGATGGTCATGATGACCTTCCACTTCGGCGTGCCGAGGGCGTAGGCCGCCTCGCGCAACGCATTCGGCACCAGGCTCAGCATGTTCTCGGTCGTGCGGATGACGACGGGGATGACCAGCAGCGCCAGGGCCAGCGCACCGGCCATGCCGGAGAAGCTCTTCAGCTTGGCCACGACCATCGCGTAGACGAACAGGCCGACGACGATGGACGGCGCGGACAGCAGGATGTCGTTGATGAAGCGCACCGCACTGCCCAGCCAGGTCTTCTGACCGTACTCGGCCAGGTAGACGCCGGCCAGGATGCCGACCGGCGTGCCGATCAACGTGGCCAGACCGACCATGACGAAGCTGCCGAAGATGGCATTGGCCAGGCCACCGCCCTCGCCTTGCGGCGGCGGCGTCATCTCGGTGAAGGTGGACCAAGTCAGGCCGCCTATGCCGAGATAGATGGTCTCGAACAGGATCCAGACCAGCCAGAACACGCCGAAGCCCATGGCACCGAGGGACAGCGCCAGCGCGATGACATTGGTGCGCTTGCGCTTCTTGTGCATCGCCTGGCGGCGAAGGTCGAGAGCGGAGTTCATGTGCGGGTTCCTTCGCTCTTCTTCAGGCGCATCAGCAGCAGCTTGGAGATGGTCAGCACGACAAAGGTGATGAGGAAGAGGACGAGGCCGAGGTACATCAGCGAGGCCTGGTGCAGGCCTTCACCGGCTTCGGCGAACTCGTTGGCCAGCGTGGACGTGATGCTGTTGGCCGCCTCGAAGACCGACAGCGAGTTCAGCTGGTTCATGTTGCCGATGACGAAGGTGACCGCCATCGTCTCGCCGAGCGCGCGGCCCAGGCCGAGCATGATGCCGCCGACCACGCCGGTCTTGGTGTACGGCAGCACGACGCGGGAGACGACCTCCCAGGTCGTGGCGCCCAGCCCGTAGGCGCTTTCCTTCAGCATCGGCGGCGTGACTTCGAAGACGTCGCGCATCACCGAGGCGATGAAGGGGATGATCATGATCGCCAGGATGATGCCGGCCGACAGGATGCCGATGCCCACGGGCGGGCCAGTAAACAGCGAGCCGATGAAGGGCACACCGGTGAACACGGCCTGAAGCGGCGCCTGCACGTAGGTGGCCAAGATGGGGCCAAACACCAGCAAGCCCCACATGCCGTAGACGATGGAGGGCACGGCGGCCAGCAGTTCGATGGCGACGCCCAGCGGGCGCTTCAACCAGTTGGGCGACAGCTCGGTCAGGAAGATGGCAATGCCGAAGCTGACCGGCACGGCGATGGCCAGCGCGATGAAGGAGCTGGCCAGCGTGCCGTAGATCATCACCAGGCCGCCGAACTTCTCCTGCACCGGGTCCCATTCCGCACTGGTCAGGAAACCGAGGCCGAAGGCCTTCAGGGCCGGCGTCGCGCCGACGATGAGCGAACCGATGATGCCGACCATCAACAGCAACGTCAGCCACGCGGCGCCCTGGGACAGGGCGGCGAACAGGGCGTCGGCCCAGGGGGCAACGCGTCGACGCTGGGGTTGAGGGCTCATCGGTGAAATCTGCGAGTGAGGTTCGCGGCTGTCAGCGTCTGCGCTGCCGGCTGGAAGGATGGCTGCCAAGGAACCTCCGAAAGTCTGGTCACGGGAATGGGCGCTTTCGACAGGGCAAGGCCCGGCGGGTGGCCGGGCCTGCATTCATGTCAAAGATCGCGCCCCAGGGTCACTTGAAGGCGACGGCCTTGCCGGCGGTGTCCTTGATCTGGTCGGCCCACTGCTTGCGCACCAGGTCCTTCACCATCGCGGGCAGGGGCACGTAGTCGAGGTCGTCGGCCATCTTGTCGCCGTTGCCGTAGGCCCAGTCGAAGAACTTCAGCGCCGCGCTGGCTTGTGCCGCCTTGTCCTGCGACTTGAACATCAGGATGTAGGTCGGGTTGGTCAGCGGCCAGGCGGTCTTGCCGGGCTGGTCGGTCGTGATCTGGTAGAAGGTCTTGTTCCAGTCGGCACTGGCAGCGGCGGCCTTGAAGGCGTCGTCGCTCGGGCTGACCCACTGGCCGTCCTTGTTCTTCAGTTGGACGTAGGTCATCTTGGCCTGCTTCACATAGGCATACTCGACGTAGCCGATGGAGTTGGGCAGACGCTGCACGAAGGCGGCGACGCCCTCGTTGCCCTTGCCAGCAGTGCCGGCCAGCCACTTGACCGTCGTGCCCTCGCCCACCTTGGTCTTCCAGTCTTCGCTGACCTTGGACAGGTAGTTGGTGAAGATGAAGGTCGTGCCCGAACCGTCAGCACGAGCGACCGGGGCGATGACGGCGTCCGGCAGCGGCAGGCCGGCATTCAGCGCGGTGATGGCCGCATCGTTCCACTTCGTGATCTTGCCGAGGTAGATGTCGGCCAGCACGGCGCCGGTCAGCTTGATCTGACCCGGGGCAATGCCCTTGATGTTGACCACGGGCACGACGCCACCGATGACCATCGGGAACTGCACGAGGCCGTCCTTGGCCAGTTCGTCGTCCTTCAGCGGCATGTCGGAAGCACCGAAGTCCACCGTCTTGGCCTTGATCTGGCGGATGCCGGCACCGGAGCCGACGGACTGGTAGTTGATGCGCACGCCGGCCGCCTTGTTGTAGGCGTCGGCCCACTTGGCGTAGATGGGCGCGGGGAAGGTGGCACCGGCTCCGGTGACGTCCTGAGCAAGCGCCACCTGGGCACCAAACAGGCCCGCCAAAGTGGAAATGAGCGCGAGCGACTTGCTGACCTGGACAGACTTCATCTGAGACACCTTCCGCAAAGCGGTTTTGACGATGTTCGCCATCCTAGGGATCGAATGTGACCATTCAGTGACCGTTGCTGATCCATCCAGCAATTGGAGCGCGTCGGGGGCGTCGTGTGAAGCCGCTGCGGCAGACTTTATGACAGTGTCATTTGGCGTTCATGCGAACGTCATATTCGACTTCTAGAGTGCGTATCAGTGTTTATTGCCCCTACCGGAGCCCCCGAATGATTCGTCGCTCGACTTTGATTGCCATCGCCGCCGCCAGCATGCTCGCTGCCTGCGCCACCACGCCCGCGCCTGCCCCGCTGGCAGACACGCTGGCCCGGGACCCGCAGCTCAGCACCTTCAACCGCCTGGCGGCCCAGGCCGGCCTGACGGAGGAACTGCGCGCCGCCGGCCCGATCACGGTCTTTGCGCCCAGCGATGAGGCCTTCAAGGCCGTGCCGGCCAAGACGATGGAAGCGCTGGCGGCCGACCCGGCCCAGCTCAAGGCCGTGCTCAGCTATCACGTCATCGACGGCCGCATGGCCGCGGCCGACGTCAGGAACGGCGGCGCCAAGTCGCGCCAGGGCGCCAACCTGGCCCTGGCCAAGGCCGGTAGCTTCATCACCGTGGACGAAGCCGTCGTCCAGCAGGCCGACATCGTCGCGACCAACGGCGTGGCCCACGTTGTCGACCGCGTGCTGATGCCGCCGAAAAAGTAAGCCAGCTCGGCTTGAAAGCAAAAGGCCGCCCGAGGGCGGCCTTTTCATTCGCAGCGGCTGCGACTCAGGACGAGACGGCGTCCACCAGCCGCTGCGCACAGCGCTGCGCCGTGCCGGCGTCAGACGCCTCGACCATGATGCGCAGCAGCGGCTCCGTGCCCGAGGCGCGGATCAGGATGCGGCCCTTGTTGCCCAGCTCGGCCGTCACCGCGGCCTGCTCGTCGGCGAGGCGCGTACTGCTCTTCCAGTCCTGGCCGGCAGCCAGGCGCACATTGAGCAGCACCTGCGGGAACAGCTCGACGCCTTGCAACTGCTCCGCCAGGCTGCGCCCGCTGCGGCAGACGGACTGCAACACCAGCAAGGCGCTGACGATACCGTCGCCGGTCGTGTGCTTGTCCAGCGCCAGCAGATGGCCAGAGCCTTCGCCACCGAGTTCCCAGCCGCGTGCGGCCAGTTCTTCGAGCACGTAGCGGTCGCCGACCTTGGCGCGCACGAACTCGACGTCGCGCGAGCGCAAGGCCAGTTCGACCGCCATATTGGTCATCAGCGTGCCAACGGCGCCGGGCACGCGCTGGCCCTGAGCGAGACGGTCGGCCACCATCGCATAGAGCAGCTCGTCGCCGTTGTACAGGCGACCGTTGCCGTCGACGAGTTGCAGCCGGTCGGCGTCGCCATCCAGCGCCACGCCGTAATGAGCGCCGTGGGCCTTGACGGCCTCGACCAGAGCGCCGGGCGACGTGGCACCAAAGCCGGCATTGATGTTGAAGCCATCGGGCTTGCAGCCGATGGAGATAACCTCGGCGCCCAGCTCATGGAAGACATCGGGCGCCACGTGATAGGCCGCACCGTTGGCCGCGTCGACAACGATCTTCAAGCCCTTGAGCGTCAGGTCGGAGCCGAAGCTGTTCTTGCAGAACTCGATGTAGCGGCCACGCGCATCTTCCAGGCGCTTGGCCTTGCCAAGGCTGGCGGAGTCCACCCACTGCGGTTCGTCGTCCAGCGCGGCTTCGACGGCCAGTTCCCACGCGTCGGGCAGCTTCTCGCCCTTGGCCGAGAAGAACTTGATGCCGTTGTCCTGGAAGGCATTGTGCGAGGCGCTGATGACGACGCCCAGGTCCAGGCGCAGCGCACGAGTCAGGTAGGCCACGCCGGGCGTCGGCAGCGGGCCGGTCAGCAGCACGTTGACGCCGGCCGACGCGAAGCCGGCCTCCAGCGCCGACTCGATCATGTAGCCGGAGATGCGCGTGTCCTTGCCGATCAGCACGGTTGGGCGGTTGCCGCCCTTGCGCAGCACGCGGCCAACGGCATGGCCCAGGCGCAACATGAAGTCCGGCGTGATCGGCGCCTGACCGACGGTGCCTCGAATGCCGTCGGTTCCAAAATACTTGCGGCTCATCGAGCGCTTCCTTCTTATTCGGAGGCCGGGATTGTCGCCGCATCGACCGCGGCCCAGACCTTGAGCGCGTCCACCGTCGCAGCGACATCGTGCACACGAATCACGTTCGCGCCGGCGCTGACGGCCCGCAGCGCGGCGGCGAGGCTGGCGGGTAGGCGCTGGTCCACGGGCCTGCCCGTGATGTCGCCCAAGGTGCGTTTGCGTGACCAGCCGATCAGCAGCGGGTAGCCCAGCTCGGTCAGGCGACGCTGGCCGGCCAGCAGTTGCAGGTTGTGCTCGGCCGTCTTCGCGAAGCCATAGCCCGGGTCCAGCACGACGCAGTCGGCCGGAATGCCAGAAGCCCGTGCGGCCTCGGCCCGCTGTGCCAGGAAGGCGCCAACCTCGGCAACGACGTCGCCATAGACAGCCAGTTCCATCATCGACGCCGGCTCGCCGCGCATGTGCATCAGGCAGACGCCCGCGCCGCTGCCCGCCACCGCCGCGAGCGCGCCGGGCAGTTGCAAGGCCTGCACGTCGTTGACGATGTCCACGCCCGCATCCAGCGCACGGCGCATGACCTCGGGCTTGAAGGTGTCGACCGACACCGGCACGCCGAGCGTCACGGCCGTCGCCAGCACATCGGCGATGCGCGCCCATTCGCTGTCGGCGTCGACCTTGGGCGCGCCGGGCCGAGTGGACTCCCCGCCGATGTCGAGGATGTCCGCCCCCTCGGCCACCAGGCGCTCGCAGTGCGCGATGGCGGTGCGGCTGTCGTCATGTCGGCCACCGTCCGAGAAGGAGTCGGGCGTCACATTGACGATGCCCATCACCTTCGGGCGGCTCAGGTCGAGGCGGAAACGACGGGTCTGCCAGTGCATGGATCTCTTCGGCAATGAAAAAGGGCCCGGTGGAAGCCGGGCCCGTCGTGTCGGTGGGGTTCAGGCCGCAGCCGGTGCGCCATCCGTGCTGACCGGGGGCGTGCCGCCGCTCGGGCCGCTGCTGGGCGTCGGCGTGCCGCCTGGTTCACGCGGCGGGCGGCCAGCCATGATGTCCAGGATCTGGTCGCGGTCGATGGTTTCCCACTTCATCAGTGCGGCGGTCATCGCCTCGACCTTGTCGCGCTGGTCTTCCAGGATCTTCTGCGCCACGGCGTACTGCTGGTCGAGGATGCGGCGGATCTCGCTGTCGACCTTCTGCTGCGTGGTCTCGCTGATATTGGCCGTCTTGGTCATGCTGCGGCCGAGGAAGACTTCGCCCTCGTTCTCGGCATACACCATGGGGCCGAGGGCCTCGCTCATGCCGTAGCGCGTGACCATGTCGCGGGCCATGCGGGTGGCGCGCTCGTAGTCGTTGGAGGCACCGGTGGAGATGTCGTGGACGAACAAGTCCTCGGCGATGCGACCACCGAACATGATGCTGATGCTGTTGAGCATCTGCTTGAAGTACAGGCTGTGCTGGTCACGCTCGGGCAACTGCCAGGTCACGCCCAGCGCACGGCCGCGCGGCATGATGGTGACCTTGTGGACCGGGTCGGTATTGGGCAGAACCTCGGCAACGATGGCGTGACCGGATTCGTGATAAGCCGTGGCGCGCTTCTCGTCCTCGGACATGACCATGCTCTTGCGCTCGGGGCCCATGTAGAGCTTGTCCTTGGCGCGCTCGAAGTCGATCATCTCCACAAGGCGGCCGTTACGGCGCGCGGCGAACAGGGCCGCCTCGTTGACGAGGTTGGCCAGGTCCGCACCGCTCATGCCGGGCGTCCCGCGGGCCAGGATGGACGCATTGACGTCCTGGCCGATGGGCACCTTGCGCATGTGCACATTCAGGATCTGCTCGCGGCCGCGGATGTCCGGCAGCGTCACGTAGACCTGGCGGTCAAAGCGACCGGGGCGCAGCAGGGCCGGGTCCAGGATGTCGGGCCGGTTGGTGGCCGCGACGACGATGACGCCGAGGTTCGTCTCGAAGCCGTCCATCTCGACGAGCATCTGGTTCAGCGTCTGCTCGCGCTCGTCGTTGCCACCGCCCAGGCCAGCGCCGCGATGGCGGCCGACGGCGTCGATTTCGTCGATGAAGATGATGCAGGGCGCGCTCTTCTTGGCCTGCTCGAACATGTCGCGCACACGGGCCGCGCCGACGCCGACGAACATCTCGACGAAATCGGAACCCGAGATCGTGAAGAACGGCACCTTGGCTTCACCGGCGATGGACTTGGCCAGCAGCGTCTTGCCGGTACCGGGAGGGCCGACCAGCAGCACGCCGCGCGGAATGCGGCCGCCAAGCTTCTGGAAYTTCTGCGGGTCCTTCAGGAAGTCGACCAGCTCCTTGACCTCTTCCTTGGCCTCGTCGCAACCGGCGACGTCGGCGAAGGTGACGGTGTTGCTGGCCTCATCCAGCATGCGGGCTTTGGATTTGCCGAAGCTGAACGCCCCGCCCTTGCCGCCGCCCTGCATCTGGCGCATGAAGTAGACCCAGACGCCGATCAGCAGCAGCATCGGCGTCCAGTTGATCAGCATGCTGACCAGGAAGCTCTGCTCTTCGCGCGGCTTGACGTCGAACTTGACGCCGTTGCTGCGCAGGTCACCCACCAGGCCGCGATCCTGATAGGTCGCCAAGGTGCGGATTTTGTTGCCTTCGGTGTCCTCGGCGAAAATGTCGCCGGTCGGGCCATCGGGCAGCGTGGCGGATTTGATGCGCCGCGCCTGTACGAGATCCAGGAATTCGGTATACGTTACCTGCTTGCCCGGCGCCGTCGCACCGCCGAACTGCTTCACGACCGTGAACAGCACCAATGCGATCACGATCCAGACGGCGAACTTCGAAAACCACTGATTGTTCACTGCGACTCCTTGGCCTTTGCTGGCCCTGATACCGGCACGTTCACCACGTTCTGACCCAGGACAGTGGGGACGATTTTAGGTGACGCAAGGGGCACACCCCCGACATCGCCTTCGTTTATCGAGGTTTCAAACCGATACCGACCAAGAAGTTCTCGGAAGATCGAATGCGCGAGGCCTTGGGCTTCACGGTCTTGACGGTCTTGAAACGCTCCCGGAACAGCGCGACCAGTTGGTCGTAACCGCTGCCGTGGAAGACCTTGGCCACCAGCGCGCCCTCCGGTTTGAGATGCTGGCCGGCAAAGTCCACCGCCAGTTCGACCAAACCGGAGATGCGGGCGCCATCGGTGGATGCAATGCCGGACATGTTGGGCGCCATGTCGGACACCACCACGTCAATCTGCCGCCCGCCCAATGCCGCTTCGAGCTGGGCGTAGATCGCTGCATCCTCAAAGTCGCCCTGGATGAATTGCACGCCCTCGATGGGCTCGAAGTCCAGCAGGTCCAGCGCGATGATGGTGCCGTTGAGCTGGCCCACCGCCGCCCCGCCCCGCCCGGCCTCCGTGGGCGCGAAACGGCGGCGCAGGTACTGGCTCCAGGCACCGGGCGTGGCACCGAGGTCGACGACGACCTGGCCCGGGCGGATCAGCTTCAGCTCCTCGTCGATTTCCTTGAGCTTGTAGGCCGCGCGGGAGCGATAGCCGTCCTTCTGCGCCTGCTGCACATAGGGGTCGCTGACATGGTTGTTGAGCCACGCCTTGTTGAGCTTCTTGCTTTTTGTCTGAGTTTTCATGCCTACGGGATAATACGAGGATGCCTCAAATCACCCTGACCCCTGCCCAGCGCAAGGACAAGCGCTCCGACGCCCACCATCTCGACCCGGTCGTGATGATCGGCGGCGATGGCCTCACCCCCGCCGTCGTCAAGGAAGTCGACCTGGCGTTGACGTCCCATGGCCTGATCAAGGTACGGGTGCTTGGCGACGACCGCACGGCCCGCGAGGCGATGTTCGCCCAGCTCTGCGATGAGCTGAGCGCGGCACCCATCCAGCACATCGGCAAGCTGCTGGTGTTGTGRCGGCCGATTCCGGAGAAGGCGGCTCCCGCACGCACCGATGCCCGGCCCGGCCCACGCGTCGTCAAGATCGTCAAGTTCTCCAAGAGCGGCAACGGTCGGCCCACGGTCACCAAGCTGAATGTGCTGGGCAACCAGCGTGTCGCCCAGGGCGGCGAGCTCAAGCGCGCCAAGCGCCGCATGACCAGCGTCAAGAAGAACGTGTCCGACTGAGGCGCCAGGCCAGGGCCAGCACGGCCAGGCCCTTGACCGCGAAGAAGGCCAGCGAGGCGCCATGCAGCGCCGCGAAGGACGCGACACCGGCTCCCGCCTTCGCGTCGGTCAGCAGCGGCTGCAAACCGTAGTAGCCGGCCACGGTGCAAAACAGCGCGACGGCGGGCAGCAGCAGTTCCGTCGAGAACATGTTGCTGGTTGCACCGGCCTCAAAGGCGTCACGGGCAACGCGGCGCTCCAGCAGCATCAGGATCAGCGCTGCCGCCAGGCTGACCCGAGCTTCGATGCTGAACAAGCGTCCGACCAGGAGGCCAGCCTGTGCTCGCTCAAGCACCGCGAAGGCGCTGGGCGCCGCAGCAAAGGCCACACACAGCAAAAAGCCGCCCCAGAGGGCGGCCAGCAGCGCTTGAACGCGAGCAAACATCACTGGTAGCGGACTTCGACGATCTCGTAGCGCTTGATGCCACCGGGCGCTTGCACCTCGGCCACGTCGCCGGCTTCCTTGCCGATCAGCGCGCGGGCGATGGGCGAGCCGATGGAGATGCGGCCCTGCTTGATGTCGGCCTCGTCGTCGCCGGTGATCTGGTAGGTCACTTCGGTGCCGCTGGCCTCTTCTTCGAGGTCGACGGTCGCACCGAACACCACGCGGCCGCCGGCGTCCAGCGTCGACGGATCGATGATCTGGGCCGCTGCCAGCTTGCCTTCGATCTCGAGGATGCGGCCCTCGATGAAGCCTTGCCTGTCCTTGGCGGCTTCGTACTCGGCGTTCTCGCTCAGGTCACCCTGGGCGCGCGCCTCGGAGATTGCCTGAACGACGGCATGACGCTCGACGGTCTTGAGTCGGTGCAGTTCGGCCTTGAGCGATTCGGCGCCGCGCTTGGTCAGGGGAATGGTCGTCATAGCAAAACTCGATGGGCAGAAAGAATTCCGCCGCTGCGGCCCGGTCGGGCTGCTGCGGCGGAATCGATGCGCTGTAGTTTAAATCAGCTCGGCGTGCAGTTCCTGCAGGGATTGCACGGTCAGACCGTCACGGTGTTTCATGCCTTCAACTGCGGCTTCGCAGCCGGCCATGGTCGTGTAGTAGGTCACGCGGCTGGCCAGTGCGGCCTGCCGGATGTAGCGGCTGTCGGCGATGGCCGTGCGGGTCTCGTCCACCGTCGTGAAGACGAGCTGGATGTCGCCGCCCTTGAGCGCGTCGACGATGTGCGGGCGGCCGTCCTTGATCTTGTTGATCAGCTTGACCGGCACGCCGGCCTCCGTGATCGCAGCGGCCGTGCCACGGGTCGCGACGACGGTGAAACCGAGCGCATGCAGTTCCTTGGCAACGGCCACCGCGCGCACCTTGTCGCTGTTCTTCACGGTGATCAACACATTGCCCTGGCGCGGCAGGCGCGAGCCGGCGCCGATCTGGCTCTTCAGCATCGCCTCGCCGAAGGTCTTGGCCGAGCCCATGACCTCGCCCGTCGAACGCATCTCGGGGCTGAGGATGGGGTCCACGCCCGGGAATTTGTTGAACGGGAAGACAGCTTCCTTGACGCTGAAGTACGGCGGGATGACTTCGGCCGGCACGCGGCCCTTGCGGTCACGCTGGTCGACCAGCTTCTGGCCGGCCATGCAGCGCGCAGCGATCTTGGCGAGCTGCTGGCCGGTGGCCTTGGACACGTAGGGCACGGTGCGCGAGGCGCGCGGGTTCACTTCCAGCACGTAGACCGTGCAGGCTGCAAGGCCCGCAGTCACGTCGCCCTGGATGGCGAACTGCACATTCATCAGGCCGATGACCTTGAGCGCCTTGGCCATCGCGGCTGTCTGGCGGCGCAGCTCGTCTTGGAGGTCGACGGCCAGCGTGTACGGCGGCAGCGAGCAGGCCGAGTCGCCGCTGTGGATGCCGGCCGCCTCGATGTGCTCCATGATGCCGCCGATCATGACGTCGCCCGTCGAGTCGGCGATGCAGTCGACGTCGACCTCGACGGCATCTTCCAGGAAGCGGTCCAGCAGCACCGGCGACTTCTCGGACACCCGCACGGCTTCGCGCATATAGCGCTCCAGGTCCTTGTCACCGTGCACGATCTCCATCGCGCGGCCGCCCAGCACATAGCTCGGGCGCACGACCAGCGGGTAGCCGATCTCGTTGGCCAACGCCACGGCTTGATCCTCATTGCGCGCGGTGCGGTTGGGCGGCTGGCGCAGGCCCAGTTCGTGCAGCAGCTTCTGGAAGCGCTCGCGGTCCTCGGCAATGTCGATGGAATCGGGCGTCGTGCCGATGATGGGCACGCCGTAGCGTTCCAGGTCCAGCGCCAGCTTCAACGGCGTCTGACCGCCGTACTGCACGATGACGCCAACCGGCTTTTCCTTGTCGACGATTTCGAGCACGTCTTCCAGCGTGACCGACTCGAAGTACAGACGGTCAGAGGTGTCGTAGTCGGTCGACACGGTCTCGGGATTGCAGTTGACCATGATGGTCTCGTAGCCGTCCTCGCGCATGGCGAGCGCGGCATGCACGCAGCAGTAATCGAACTCGATGCCCTGGCCAATGCGGTTCGGGCCACCGCCCAGCACCATGATCTTCTTCCTGTCCGTCGGGTTGGCCTCGCACTCGGCGTCGGCACCCTCGTAGGTCGAATACATGTAGGCCGTCTGCGTGGCGAACTCGGCCGCGCAGGTGTCCACGCGCTTGTAGACCGGGCGCACGTTCAGCGCATGGCGGCGTTCGCGCACGGCATGCTGGTGGGTGCCCAGCAGCTTGGCGAGGCGCTTGTCCGAGAAGCCCTTGCTCTTCAGCAGACGCAGTTCGGCTTCAGAAATGGACTCGATGGCGCGGCCCTTCAGCTCGCCTTCGATCTGCACGAGCTGCTCGATCTGCGCGAGAAACCACGGGTCGACCGCAGTCTCTTCATAGATCTCGTCCAGCGTCATGCCGATGCGGAAAGCGTCGGCCAGGAACAGGATGCGCTCSGGGCCGGCCTCGCCGATCTCCTGCACGATCTCTTCACGGTCGCTCGATCGCTCGGTCAGGCCGTCGATGCCGGTCTCCAGGCCGCGCAGCGCCTTCTGGAACGACTCCTGGAAGGTGCGACCC
>NZ_JBGCUM010000086.1:0-15179 GCF_054177665.1 Roseateles sp. P5_E8
CCTCCATCGAGCCGGGCCTGTACCGACCGGGCCTGTGGGGCGTGCGCATCGAGAACCTGGTGCTCAACGTCGCCCTCGACACGCCGGAGAACAACGCCTTCGGCGAGATGCTCGAGTTCGAGACGCTGACGCTGTGCCCCATCGACACGCGCTGCATCGACAAGGCCCTGCTGCGCGCCGATGAGATTGCCTGGCTGAACAGCTATCACGCCACCGTGCGCGAGCGCCTGCAGCCGCTGGTGAGCGGGCCGGCGCTGGCCTGGCTGCTGGAGCGCACCGAGCCGCTGTCGGCATGAAGCGCCTTGCAGCACTGCTGCTGATCTCGGCCAGTGCGGCGGGTGCGCAGACGCGCTACGAAGGCCTGTGCGATGCCTCCGCAGCGGTCGCCCTGGATGCGCGTCACTTCATCGTGGCAGACGACGAGCACAACAAGCTCAGCGTCTACCAGCGCGGCACGGCGAAGCGGGTCGGCCAGGTCGACCTCAAGTTCCTGAAGGCCGACAAGGAGTCCGACCTCGAAGGCTCGGCCCAGGTTGGCAAGCGCATCTACTGGATCGCCTCGCATGCCCGCAACAGCGCTGGCGAGCCGCGCCCGGACCGGCAGCGCTTCTTCGCCACGGAGATCGTCGGCACCACGGTCGAGCCCGTCGGCAAGCCCTACACCGGGCTGCTGGCCGACCTGCTCGCCACACCGGCTTTGGCGCCACTGAAGCTGGCCGAAGCCGCCGGCCGCGCGGCCGAGGCCGAGGGCGGCCTCAACATCGAAGGCCTGGCCGCCGCCGCGGACGGCAGCCTGCTCATAGCCCTGCGCAACCCCATCCCGCAGGGCCGGGCCATCCTCATTCCGCTGCTGAACCCGGCCGAGCTGGTCGACGGCAAAGGCCCGGCGCGCTTTGGCGCGGCCATCCGCCTGGACCTGGGTGGACGGGGCCTGCGCTCCATCGAGCGCGTCAGCACTACCTACCTGATCGCCGCCGGCCCACCGGCCGATGCGGGCACGTTTGCCATCTACCGCTGGAGCGGCAAGGCGGCCGACGCGCCCACGCCCGTCAAGCTGGATCTGGGCACGCTGCGCCCCGAGGCGCTGTTCGCGTGGCCGGACGGCCAGGTCACGCTGCTCAGCGACGACGGCGGCGTGATGTTCGGCAAGAAGGCCTGCAAGGACGCGGACAAGGCCAAGCGGTCTTTCCGCACCTTCGACTTCAAGCCTTAGCCAAAACGGGATACCGCCACACCAGCGCCGCGCTGGCCAGCAACTGCACCAGCACGCCGCAGAACAGCGGCACGGCGCTGCCCTCGCCGCCCAGGAAGGGCGCGACCAGCTGCGTGCCCAAAGCGCCGGCCGCCAGCAGCGCCAGCACCAGCAACGCCGTGGCGCGGCCCATCTGCGCGGGCGGCACGGCCAGCGCGTCGACGAAGGTGGCCGGCCCGCGGATAGCCAGCGAACCGCAGAAGCACATCCAGTAGGCCGCCACCGCCGCGTACGGCAGCTGGCCCAGCGCAGCGCTCGCCAGCGCCAGCGCGCAGGCCAGCACCTGCACCGTGCTGCCCAGGCGCACAACGCGCGCATGACCCAGCCGCTGGGCAAGCCGCCCGGATTGCGAGGCGCCCAGCATGAAGCTGCCCACACCCAGCACCTGCAGCAGCGCGAACGCCGACGTGCCCAGGCCTAGCGTGTGCTGCAGCAGCTGCGGCGCGCTGGACAGGAAGGTCAGCAAGGCGCCGATGCACAGCGCATGCGACAACGCCAGCCGCAGGTAGCTGCGGTTGCGCAGGATGGCGGCATAGCCCGCGTCATGCGCGAGGTTGAGCCCAGGCAGCTGGCGCGGCGCGATCTTGACGACCCAGGGCAGCACCAGCAGCGACAGCGCGGCCAGTACCCAGAAGGTGCCGCGCCAGTCCGTGACGGTGAGCAGCACGGCGCCCAGCACCGGGCCGGCGGCCGGCACGATGGCCTCGACCATGGAGATGGCGGCAATGCCGCGTACCACGTCGGCATCGCCCAGCGTGGCGCGCACGACGGTGGGCGCCACGACCGTCGCGGCTGCCGCCGCCACGCCTTGCAGCAAGCGCAGCACCAGCAGCATCTCGATGTTGGGGGCCAGCGCGCAGCCCAGGCTGGTCAACGCCAGCAAGGCCAGGCCGATCTCCATGCAGCGGCGCGGGCCCAGGCGGTTCAGCAACTCGCCCCACAGCAGCTGCGCACCGGCCAGGCCGGCGAGGTAGACGGCCACGGTCGCCTGGGCCAGCGAGATGCTGATGCCCATGCCGGTCTGCAGGGCCGGCACGGCGGGCAGGTAGAGGTCCATCGCGGCCATGCTGACGCCGGTGACGAAGGCCAGCGGCAGGATGGTGCGTATGGACGCGGAGGCTGAGACGGAAGATGAATGCACGGACAACCCTTTTCACAAAGGGCGCCCTGGTTCTGTCGACTCTGCCGAGCGTGGCGGAGGCCTCATCGGGCTCTCCGTCGCAGCACCCCCCGGCAGGACGGCATCGCGAGACCGGATGTCCGACGCGACGCGAGGCGGATTCTAGGAGCCTGGCTTGAGCGCGGCGTCCGCTAGCGCGAAGCTGGCGGCCAGCTGCGCCTGCACGCTCGCCAGTTCGGCCGCCGGCCTGCCCTGGGCCTGCAGCGACTGCAGCAACCCGCGCAGCGCCCAGCCGCTGGTGGGGTGCTCGGCCAGGTCGGCGCGGAAGCTCTGCTCGGCCTGCACCCAGCGCGCGGCCCTGAGCTGCATGTCGCCCAGCGCCAGCCGTGAGCCGGCGGCCAGCATGGGTGGCTCGGCGCGGTCGACGAACTTGCCGGCCGCCACGCCTTCAGCCTGCAACTGAAGCGCCGCGTCCACACGCCCTTCAGCCAGTGCGATCTCGGCGCCCAGCCGGGCCTTGGCGACCTGGGCCAGGCCGCGCACGGTCTTGTCCGTGTCATCGTTGCCCGGGTGATCGCTGACGAGCTTGTCCGCTGCGGGCGACAGCAGCGCCAGCGCCTGCTGCGCTTCGGCCACGCGGCCGGTGCGCGCCAAGGCCACGCCGCGCGCGTGCTGGCCCAGCACGGTCGCCACGCCGCGCTCGCCGGTGGGCAGGGGCTCGGCCAGCACGGCGCTCCAGAGCTCCAGGCGCATCAGCGTCAGCACCGGGCGGCTGCGCACGTATTCGCCATACTCGCTTTTCCAGTTGACGGCGCGCTGGGCGGCAGTGCGCGCATTGGCGAGCGCCACCTCGCCGCGGCCTTGCATCAGCGCGGCAAACCACAGGTAGGCGCCGTTGTGGGAGCGCCAGTCCTTGCCCTTGGAGAAGCCTTGACGCGCCAGCTCGGCCTCGCGGGCATCGTCCAGCGCCAGTGCGCGTTCGTTGACCGCAGCGGCATCGGCATAACGCCCCAACAAGCCGAAGGTGTGCGAAGGCATGTGCACCAGGTGCGGTGACTGCGGCGCCAGGCCACCCAGCCGCTCGGCTGCCGCGACCGCGCGGCGGGCCTGGGTGGGCGTGTCCACCGCATGGATGAGGTAGTGGTTCACGCCGGTGTGTCGCGGGTGGCGAGCGGCAGCCGCCTCCAGCCGCGTGGCCAGGGCGCCGATACGGCCGTGGGCCAAGCCGGTGTCGTCGTCCCACCAGTCGCCACGCGTGGCGACCATCTCGGCCTCGGCGTACAGGGACAGCAGGTCCGGGTCGTCCGGCGCGCCGTCGGCCAGCGCATGCAGGCGGTCGGCGTAGGCCACGTCCAGCGGGTCGGCCCTCTTGGCGCCGCCCTTCTGGCCGCAGACCGGCGCCGTCAGCACGGCCACCTCCGCGCGCTGGCTCGCATGGGCGTAGCGCAGCGCCATGGCGTCGATCAGCTCGCGTTCGCGCGGGTCGGCGTTGGCGCGCAGCCGCACGGCCAGGTCGACATAGCGCTTGGCTTCGGTCAAGTCGCCACGGTCCGGCGAGTTGATGATGGGGCCGAGTTGCCAGGCCACGCCCCAGGCGCACAGCGCACAGTCCGGGTCGGCCGCCAGCGCGGCCTTGAAGCTGCGAACCGCCTCGTTCTCGTTGAAGGCATAGGCCTGCGCCATGCCCTGCGCGAACAGGCGGCGGGCTTCGTCGGCTCGGGTGGTCGGCGCGAGGGCGACGCTGCCATAACCTTCCAGCCGTGGCGCGCGGGCGCTGCGGTCCACCTGAAGAGGCACTCCCGAGCATGACGCGAGCACGCACAGCAGGATGAGGCTGAGTCGCCAGGACGGGTGACGCCTGGCGCGCGATGCGCTGCCGGTCACAGGAACCTGACCTTGCAACGCACGCCGGCCGGGATGTCGCCGTTGGGGTTGGGCAGCTCCAGCCGCACGCCGAAGGAGCCGCTGGCCGAGTCCATCACGCGGTCGACGACCTTGATCTGCGCCTGCCACGTGCCCTTGAGCGGAGACTCGGGCGTGACTTCGGCAGTGCGGCCGGCCTTGATCTGGCCCAGCACAGACACCGGCAGCACGACCTCGACGCGCAGCGGGTTCGTCTGCGCCATCTTCAGGATGGGCCGTGAGCCCTCGCCGGTGAAGGCCAGCTCGCCGGGGTTCTGCAGGCGTTCGGTGACGATGCCGCTGAAGGGCGCGCGCAGCGAGCGCTGCTTGACCACCGCGTTCAGCCGCTGCGCCTCGATGCCGGCCAGGCGGCGGTTGTCCACGGCCAGGGCCAGCTCGGCCTCGGCGACGCGCAGCTCGGCCTGGGCCTCGTCGCGGTCCTGCACGGTGATGAAGTTCTGCTCGCGCAAGTCCTCGCGGCGGCGGAACTTCTCGCGGGCGTAGTCGGCGCGGGCGCGGGCGACGCGCAGCTCGGCTTCGGATTCAGCGCGCTGCTGCGCACCGGCCAGGGCCTCGCGCTCGACGCTGCCGTCCAGCAGCACCAGCGTGTCGCCCGCCTTCACCTGGCTGCCGCGCTCGACGAGGATCTTGTCGATGAGGGCATTGGTGGGGCTGCGGATCTCGATGCGCTGGTTGGGCTCGATGAGGCAGTCGTGGCCGGCGGGCGCGGCAGGTGCAGGCTTGGTCGACTGCGCGAGCGCGGCGGCGGGCAGAAGCAGGAATGGGAGCAATCTCATATCTGGTTTCCAGCAAATCCAAGCAGGTTGTCGAGCTGGCGGTCGGCCTTCAGCGTGCGGCGGCGCATGGCCGCGTGCAGGCGGCCGGCGTGGCCTTGCGCGGTGCGGCGCAGCAGTTCCAGCGCCCATCGCGGCAGCTCGTCGCGGCCGTCGAACACACGGCCCAGCAAGGACTGCAGTGTCGCGGCATGGGCGGTGAAGATCTCGTCGTCCAGCGCGACGATGGCCAGCGCCACGCCGGGGTCGCCCTGGCGAGCACCGCGGCCGACGAGCTGGCGGTCGATGCGGGCGGAGTCGTGGAACTCGGTCAGCAGCACGGCCAGGCCGCCCTTGTCCTTGACGCAGTCGTCGAGATGGATGTCGGTGCCGCGCCCGGCCATGTTGGTGGCCACCGTCACCGCACCGGGCTCGCCGGCGGCGGAGACGATGTCGGCCTCCTCCTTGTCCTGCCGCGCGTTCAGCACGCGGTGGACCTGGCGCGGGCCGAGTTCTTCGGACAGCGCGACGGAGGCGCGCACCGAGCGGGTGCCGACAAGGACCGGCCTTCCAGCGGCGAGTTCGTTCGCGACCGCCGCGTGCACGGCTGTCCACTTCGCGGCCTGCGTGCGCAGCAGGCGCGGCGGCAGCGTGACGCGCTGGTCAGGCTTGTGCGTGGGCAGGCGCACGACGTCCAGCCGGTAGACCTGGTTCAGCTCCGGCGCGACCTCGGCCGCCGTACCCGTCATGCCGGCCAGGCGCAGGTAGCGGCAGAAGAAGCGCTGGAAGGTGATGCGGGCCAGCGTACGCGCCGGCTCGGTCAGCTCCAGGCCTTCCTTGGCCTCCATCATCTGGTGCAGGCCGCCCTCCCAGCTGCGGCCCTCCAGCACACGGCCGGTGTACTCGTCGACGATCTGCACGGTGCCGTCGATGACGACGTAATGCTGGTCGCGATGGAAGAGATGCAGCGCCCGCAGCGCCTGGCCGACGAGGTGTTCGCGGCCCCGCGCCACGCCCCAGACGCCGCCCAGGCCTTCGGCGGCCTCGCGCACGGCGGGCAGGCCGGCGGCCTCGAAGTGCAGGCTGTGGCGCGCGGCGTCGATGCCGAAGTGCTCACCAAGCCTGAGCGTGGCGGCGATGGCCAGCGCCTGCTGGTAGTCGGTCGCGTCGGGCGGCTTGCCTTGCTTCTCGGACAGGATCAGTGGCGTGCGGGCCTCATCGATAAGGATGGAGTCGGCCTCGTCGACGATGGCGAAGTGCAGGCCGCGCAGCAGCAGCGGCTGCGGTAGTTGGCCATGCAGCAGGCGGGCCTGCATCTGCGCCGGGCTGACGCGACCACCGGCGGCGACGCGGTCGCGCAGGTAGTCGAAGACCAGGCTCTGGTTGGTGCAGTAGGTGATGGGCCGCTGGTAGGCGATGCGCTTGGCCTCGTGCTCCAGCGTGGCCCAGACGACACCGGCCGTCATGCCGAAGAAGCTGAACAGCGGCTGCATCAACTCGCAGTCGCGGCGGGCGAGGTAGTCGTTGACGGTGACGACGTGGGTGGGGAGTCCGGCGGCGCCGGCGATGGCTGCGGCCAGTCCTGCCGTTAGCGTCTTTCCTTCGCCGGTCTGCATCTCGGCGAGGCGGCCTTCGAGGAGGACGGCGGCGCCCATGAGCTGGGTGTCGAAGGGGCGTTTGTCGAGACTGCGGCGGGCGCCTTCGCGGACGAGGGCCATCACTTCGGCGAGGCCATGTGCCTTGCCGGCTTGGACGGCGGCGGGGGCGGTCTGGAACAGGCGTTTGCGCAGCTCCTGGTCTGTTTGCTGCTGGATCTCGGCTTCTAGTTCTGCTGCCGCCTTGGCCATGGCGCGGAGCGTGGGGACGGCGGGGATGAGGCGGCGCTTGAGGCGCCAGAGGACGCTACGCGCGAAGCGGTCATGGACGGGTTCGTCGATGTCGCGGCGCTCGGGGAAGATGCCGTGGGCGAGGGACTCGCCGATGTCGAGAGGAAGCGTGGCGGCGGTCATGTGTGCCGCCTTTGGAAGTCAGTGAGACACGCCTCGGTACTCCTGTGCCTTGCCGAATGTGGTGCCGGGTGCCGCGCCCGGCGGCGCGGTAACTTTCTTCTGCGGGGCCAGAAGAAAGTCACCAAAGAAGAGGCCCTGAACCGCACGCCAGCACCACCTGCACGAGCTGTACCGTGCAACAGCCAAATGGCTGTCGCCCACACGCGACCCGCTGCGCTCTCGCTGCTGTCCTTGTCACCAGCGTCATTCATCGCGGCAGCGGGCCGCCTAACGCGCGGCTGCACGCCGTGCTCACGAGAAATGCAAAGACGGCGTCGCTSGGGCGACGCGATCGTTGCGCAGCATCCACCGGTGCGTCGCCCCAGCGACGCGGTATTCCCTGGTGAGTTCGGCGTGCAGCCGACGTTAGGCGGCGTGAAGCGGGCGCCATGGCGCTCGTCACAAGGACAGCAGCGAGAGCGCAGCGGGTCGCGTCTGGGCGCAATGCCACGGGCTGTTTTCGCGCGACGCTCATCGCGTCGTCGCGATGGTGTGCGGTTCAGGGCCTCTTCTTTGGTGACTTTCTTCTGGCCCCGCAGAAGAAAACCGAAGGTTTCGGCGAAGCCAAAGTTACCCGGCCGCCGGGACGGCCCCCCGGCACCACACTCGGCAAAGCGCAAGAGCAACGAGGCCCATCCAGTCATAGCTGAAAGTGCGACAAGAACAACCGCCGCAACCCATCCCAAACCCTTACGGCAACAGGCTCCGACTCATGCTCCAGCCTCACCAAGACGCGAGCCCCGATCTGCCGATACGGCATGTCCTGCCCCAGCTGCAACTCGTGCTCGAACAGCGTCTGCAAGGCCTGCAACCCCTTCGGATCGTGTGGATCAAGAGGAATTTCCCCCCCAGCCGCCGTCCCCAATGCCGGGCTCGGCAGATCGCGCGCCGCCGCCGGCACGCTACGTTTCAATACCGCCTCGTAGCTCTGCCCCGGCTGCTGCGGCAGCCGCACCTCGAAGCCCCGCACCGCCGCGCTCTGCCACTGGGGCAGCACCAGGCGCACGCGCGCCGGGCCGGCCGTGTCGACATGGCCCAGCACCTCGCCGCGCTTGAAGAAACGGCCCGGCAGATCGTCCGGCCGCGTCAGCAGCAGCACACCGGCCACTTCGGAGCGCACGACCAGCTTGGCGGCTTCGTCCTCCAGCACGGCCAGCGCTGCTTGCTCGCGCTTGACCTCCTCGGCCAGCAGCGCCGCCCGCGCAGGGGCCATGCCGATGATGCCGAAGGCGGCGTCGTGCTTGGCCTGGGCCAGTTCCAGCCGGCCGCGCTGCTCGCCGATGCGAGCGTCCAGCATGGGGTCGACCAGCTCGGCGACGGGCTGGCCTTCCAGCACCACGGTGCCCGGCCGCACCAGCAGCTTGGAGAAGAAGCCACCGCCCCGCGCGCGCAGCACCGCGTTGTCGCTGGGCCAGACGACGCCCGTGGCCACCGAGTGATGCGGCATCGGCACCACGAAGAGCAGCAGCACGACGGCCGCGCCAGACGCCCACAGCACACGCCGCACGCGGCCCGACTGCGGCTCCAGCGCTGGGTCGCCCGCCAGCCGCTTGAGGCCACGCGCCCACGGCAGGATGACGCTGGCGAACAGGCCCCAGGCGGCGATCAGCACGCCGATGAAGAAGTAGCGGCTCGCGATGAAGACCGCGATGCTGAACATGACGAAGAGGCGATAAGCCAGCGCCAGCGGCGCGTAGACCAGGAACCAGCGGCGCTCGCCGGGCGTGCTGGGCGGCGGCTCGGCCTGGTGCTGGCCGAACAGGTGGTAGCGCAGCAGCCAGCCCCAGTAGTCGGTGGAGCGCTGGCCGAGGTTGGGGCTCTCGATGGCGTCCGCAAAGATGTAGTAACCGTCGTAGCGCAGCAGCGGGTTGGCGTTGAACATCAGCGTCGTCATGCTGGCCAGCACGATGACGTTGAAGGCCAGCGAGCGCGCAAAACCCGGCTCCAGCGCCAGCCACAGGAAGAAGGCGATGGCCGCGATGAAGAGCTCGGTCAGCATGCCCGCCGCGCCCACCAGCATGCGCGGCCAGCGGCTCTCGAAGGCGCTTGAGCTGCTGGCGTCCACATAGGGCACCGGGAAGAACACGAGCAGCATGACGCCCATCTCGTGCACCTCGCCGCCAAAGCGCTTGGCAGCCAAACCGTGGCCGATCTCGTGCGCGGCCTTGAGCAGCGGGAAGAGGATGGCCAGCAGCACGAGGTTGTCGACGGCCAGCAGGCGCTCGTTGATGTTGCCGGTCAGCTCGCGCCAGTGGCTGGGCGCCAGCAGCACGGCAGGCAGCACGACGGCCAGCCACAGCGCGATGCCCACCCAACCCTTCAGCGGCCCGGCCTTGGCGATGACGCGGCCGAGCCAGGCGTCCGGGTCCACCAGAGGGAAGCGCAGCGACACCGGATTGGCGAAGCGCTGCATCAGCTTGGAGCGGCGCTGCTTGCCGCCGCGCTCGAAGAGCTCKGCCACGTCGGGCGTCACGTCGCACTGGATCAGGTCGGCCGCGTAGAGCTGGCCGAAGAGCTGCACCAGCTCGTCCTGGCTGGGCGTGTGCTCGTCCATCGCGGCCGAGAGCCGCTCCCAGACCTGTTGCAAGGAGCGCTCGCCGTCCAGCAAGCCGATGACGCGGTAGCTGCTGGGATTGAAGCGGTGGTATTTGCCGGATACGCGGTCCTCGACGACGTACCAGATCTCGCCGCGGTAGACATGGCGGTGGATGCGCACATGGCCGCGCAGCCGCGGCTTCAGCGTGGCGACGCGGTACCAGTTGGCGGAGAAGAGCGCGTCGCCTAAGGGGCGCTCGGCCCGCTCTGTTTCGTTCAGGGCGTCCATTGCCACAACGCCAGCTTGACCCAGTCGGTGAAGCGGTGCGTCCACACCCACAGCAGGCTGCGCTCGCCGACAACGACCTTCGCCACGCCTTCCATGTTGGGCTTGAGCTTGACGCCCTCCTGGCCCACCAGTTCGGCCTCGGCGCGGAAGTAGTTGCGACCTTCCTCGACGACCGACACCGGCGTGACCGACTTCAGCTTGAAGTGCCAGCGCTGGCCCGGCGCGCCGGTCAGCACCAGTTCGCCGCCCTGCCCCGGCTCAACGCGGGCGATGTCGCGCTCGTCGATCTTCAGCATGACGCGCCAGCTCGCCAGCGGCGCCAGCTCGAACAGCGTCTTGCCCATCTCCAGCGGCGCGCCGAGCTGCTGCGACAGGTCGCCCTTGACGACGATGGCATCAAAGGGCGCGGCCAGCTCCACGCGGGCGAGCTTGGACAGCGTCAGGTCCAGCTGTGCGCGGGCCTGGTTGGCCTGGGCGGCGGACAGGCGCTGGTTGACGCGGTCGGACTGCGCCATGGCCTCGCGCTCCTTGCGTTGGGCCATTTCGAGCTCGGTCTCCCAGCGCACTTTCTCGAGCTGAAGCTCGCGGTCGTCCATGCGCGCCAGCACCTGGCCGGCCTTGACGGTGTCGCCGGCGCGGGCGGGCGCGTCGCGCAGGAAACCGTCAAACGGCACGACGGCCGAGCGCTGCACGGCACCCTCGACGATGGCCGGCGAGGACACGCGGTGGTCTACGGGCACGATGGCGGCGATCAACAGCAGCAGGGCCAGCGCGCCCGCACCAAGCTTGAGCCCGGGGTGGGACGCATCGGTCAGCCGCGCGGCGGTGTGGCGCAGGCTGCGGCGGGCATGGTGGGCCAGGCTCTCGTCGCGCGCGTGCTTGTGCTCCAGCACGGGGGCCAGCACGCCGGCCAGCAGTTCCATGCCCTTGAGCTCGGCCGGCTGGAAAACGGTGTTGCGCTCGAAGAGCAGCACGGCAAACGGCGGCGCGGCGCCAATGGCCAGCGGCTGGGAGGCAAGCGCCAGGCTGCCGGAGTCGGTCGCGTAGCGCGAATGCGCCATGCGCAGCGCGCGCGCATCGGAGGCTTCGTCCTCCGGCCAGACGACGGCGCAGCGCTGGTCGAAGGCCTCAGTCATGGCCGCGCGGGCAAGGGCCGTCAGGTTGGCGCGCTCGTCAAACCAGGCCGAATGCGACACTGCCGCCGTCTCCAGCTTGGGGCCATGGGCCAGCGCCAGCTGCACCTGATGGCAGCCAAAGCGGGCGGCCAGCTTGTTGACCAGCGTCAGGCCCGCCTGGCGGAAGTCGGGCTCGGCCAGGGCCGCGAGCGAGACCTCGAACAGGAAGGCGGATTCATCGAGGCGCTGGCGGGCCTGGCCCAGCTCGCGCTGGGCGAACAGGTCGGCCATCCAGCCGGCGCCCCAGTGCGTGAGGCGGGCGGCGAGCCGAGCAGCCTCGGGGCTGGGGTCGAGCAACTCCAGCACGACGGCGCCATGCAGCGCGTTGCCGGCGGCCAGCGGGTAAGCCAGCTGCACCGGATGGCCGGCGTGCTGGCGGCGCACGCCCTGGCGGGTGCCGAGGCACTCGCGGGCGATGTCGGCCAGGCGTTGCAGCTCGGTGCCCTCGGGCCAGGCGGCGGCGGGCACGTAGGAGCCGCCAGCGTCCTGCAGCAGCAGCAGGCCCACCTGCGCGTCGGGCACCAGGCTGCACAGCACGGCCAGCCAGGCGCGGCACAGCGCCTCGGCGGAGCTGGCCTCGGCGAGCGACGCCCAGGCTGCATCGGTGCCGAGGGCGGGGTTGGAAGCGGGGAGATCGTGGCGGGCGTTCATCGCATCTTCAGGAAACCATCAGACCCGCCGCCCTGCCCGCGCAACCTGCGGCAGGCAGGGGCATAGGCCATCAAGCGCGGCGGCGGCGTGCCAGCAGGCCCATGACGGCCAGGCCGGCGGCCAGCATCATCGCCGGGTTGACCTCGGGAACGGCGGAGACCGTCACCGAGCTGGAGCCGGCGGCACTGATCACGTTGAAGTCCACATCATTGAACTCGATGTAGTAATTGATCGTGCTGGATCCGATCGCCGTGAACTTCAGATCCAGCGTCGACGCACCAGCCGGCAAATTCAGAGGAGCCGACAGCAGCGCCGAACCGTCGATGTGGCCAGGCGTGATCTTCAATGGATCCGACAGGACGGGGTCACTGAACAGCGCGGTAAACGCAGCCCAGCTTTGCCCAAGCGCCAATGATTGCGCGGCATCGAAGCTCAGGTCCCCGGACCAATCGATGCGGACGGTCACGCCCCACGCAGCGAGCGGCGCGCTGAGCGTCAGGCTTACCGGCACCTCGAATGCCACTCCAGGGGTGGCCAAAACGTTCGGTGCGCTGAGATCCATCGTCACGTCCGCCTGTGCCGTCTGGGCAAAAGCCAGCGCGAAGGCCAAAGCAACTGGGGCCAGCTTGAAATACGGCTTCATGGTTTTCTCCTGATACATCGTCATAAATCAAATCGTCAGTTTCCAATCATTGGGCGCTGTCTGGCGTGAGCCCGCAACCCAGTCATTCACCCATGTGCTGCTGGGCAAGGGCGCGTTGAGACCGAAGTCCAGCGCTCCACTGAGACGCACAACCGGTGCCGGCGCGGCAACTGCGGCGCCAGCGGGAGACTGATTCGCCATTGGGCCGTCCGCCGCAGTGACCTGGGTATCCCCCGATTCGGTGGGCATCGGCGCGACCGAGCTCAACGCAGTGACCTGAATCTGCTGCGCTTGCTGTTGAGCCAGGCGCAGCGCCAGGCCCGCATCCGCCGAGCTGATGCGACCGTCGCGGTTGAGATCGGCGATCAGCACGGGGTCCAGCAGCGGCTGCGCGGCAAAACCTGTGTCGCTGCGTGCGGAGACTCGTTGGATCAATGTCACGTCGTTGACTTCGACCTTGCCGTTGCCGCTGGCATCTCCCAGCACGCCCACGATCTGCACGCCGAGGTCCGCGCGGGCGGGTGAACCATCCACGCGCAAATCCTGCAGCCGCAGCAGGCGGGCGCTACCTGCGGCAGTGCCCGCCGGCACGCTGGTGCGCAGATCGACCAAGGCACGCAGCGCCGAGTCGGGCATTGCACTGCCCAGCGTGAGCTGCACGCCCAGGCGGCCTGCAACGCTGGTGTCAATGCTCATGACGCTGCCGGCCGGCGCCGTGGCGGCGAGGTTGACGGCGTCGATGTGCAGCGTGGCCGGGTCGTAGGCGAGCTGGAAGTAGACGCTGCGTGCGCCCGCCGCCTCGCGGATCTGCAGGCTCAGCGTCTGGTTGCTGCTGCCCGCCGGCACCACGAGATTGCCAACGCTGATGACCGGCACGCTGCTGGCGACGACCGTGAAGCTGGCGGTGAAGTCGTCGCCGGTCGTGCCGTCGGCATTGCCGTCGAGCTGCTGGCCGTCGGCCAGGGCCGTGAAGCCGGCCGGGCCGGACTTCAGCGTCAGGCTGTAGCTGCCGGCCGGCAGCACGCCGCTGGTGGCGACGAAGCGCAGGCCCTGGCCATCAGCGTCGAAGAAGACGCTGCCGCCGACGCGACCGGACGGTCCATCAAGCCACAGGTCCTGTGCCGTGCCTGCGCCATAGGCCTGGATCAGCGCCGTGTTGACGGCACGGTCCAAGCGCAGGCTGAAGCCATCGGCCTCCGGAGTGACTCGGCTGACAACCGGGCCGACCGGCGCAGCGACCGCCGGCGGCAGGGCTGGAACAGCGATGCCCTTGCTGGCATTGAGCACCAGCCCCGCGTCTGCGGAGGTCACACGACCGTCGCGGTTGACATCGGCGATGCGGGTCGGGTCGATCAACGTGTAGGCGGCAAAACCGCTGTCACTGCGGGCCGACACGCGTTGGATCAGCGTCACATCACCGACTTGCAGCGTGCGGTTGCCGTCGGCATCGCCCAGGTTGGCGACGACGTGCAGGCCGTCATCGCTGCGCAGCGTGCCGGCATTGCCCGTCACATTGCTCAGCCGCAGCACCTCGGCCGCGCCGTAGCCGGCCGACAGCGGCACCGTAGCCTGCACGAGCACCAGATTGCGCAGCGCCGCATCGGCGACCGCACTGCCCAGTGTCACCTGCACGTGCAGCACGCCCGGCTGCACGAGGCTGCTGGTGATGCTGCTGCCGGCAGGCAGGCCGCTGGCGAGCGTGGCGCCGGTGACCTTGAGCAGGGCGGGGTCGAAGTTCAGGTCGAAGGCCAACGTCTGGAAGCCTGCGCCGCGCTCCAGGCTGACGGCGAAGGCGCCGAGAGCCGGGTCGTAGCTGGCCGCCTGGCCGGGGCCGCGGGCAAATTCCTGCACCACGAGCACGGCGGCGCTGGAGGCGGCAACCGTGAAGCTGCGGGTGAAGTTGTCGCCCGACACGCCGTCGCCGTTGCCATCGAGGCGCAGGCCGCCGAGGCTGACGAAGCCGTCGGCACCGGACTTCAGCGTCAGCTGGTGGTTGCCGGCTTCCAGCAGGCCGCCGGTCTTGACGAAGCTGAGGCCAAGGCCGTCGGCGTCGAAGACCAGACTGCCAGCCACGCGGCCTTGCACGCCGCCGGTCGGGCCGGTGAAGTCCACGTCGGGCACCAGGGCGCCTGCGCCGTATTGCTGGATGAGGCTGGCGTCCACCGCCGCGTCAAAGCGCAGACGGAAGCCCGTGTCGGTGGCCTGGAAGCTGGTGACATGCAGCGTCGGCAAGCTCGGCAGGGCCGGCGTGACGGTGATGCCCACGCTGGCCGTCGTCGAGCCACCCACGCCGTCGGCGACGCGATAGGTGAAGCTGGTGGCCCCTGTGAAGCCCGCCGTGGGCGTGAAGCTCATGCGGCCGTCGGCAAACACCTGCACCGTGCCCTGCGTGCCGGTCGTGTCGATGGACTGGACGCTGAGCGCGTCGCCGTCGGCGTCGCTGTCGTTGGCCAGCAGGCCCGGCGCCGGGATGTTGAGCACCTGACCGGCGACGACGGTGTAGCTGTCGTTGGCCGCCACCGGCGCGGCGTTGGTGACGGCGATGCGGACGATGCCCGTCGCCGTGCCGCCGAAGCCGTCGTTCAGCGCGTAGCTGAACTGCGTGTTGCCGACGAAGCCGGCGGTCGGCGTGAAGCTCATGCGGCCGTCCGCGAACACCTGCACCGTGCCGTTCAGCCCGGTCGTGTTGATGGACTGGACGCTCAGCGCGTCGCCGTCAGCGTCGCTATCGTTGCCCAGCAGGCCGGGTGCTGCGATGTTGAGCACCTGACCGGCGTGCACGCTGTAGCTG
>NZ_JBGCUM010000087.1:0-14539 GCF_054177665.1 Roseateles sp. P5_E8
GTGCGACCCATGGCCATCACTTCGCCGACCGACTTCATCTGCGTCGTCAGGCGCGAGTCGGCCATCGGGAACTTCTCGAAGGCGAAGCGCGGGATCTTGGTGACGACGTAGTCGATGCTGGGCTCGAACGACGCCGGCGTGATGCCGCCGGTGATGTCGTTCTTCAGTTCGTCCAGCGTGTAGCCCACGGCCAGCTTGGCGGCGATCTTGGCGATGGGGAAGCCCGTTGCCTTCGATGCCAAAGCGGACGAACGCGACACGCGCGGGTTCATCTCGATGACGACCATGCGGCCGTCCTTCGGGTTGATGGAGAACTGCACGTTGGAGCCGCCGGTGTCCACGCCGATCTCGCGCAGGATGGCAATGCTGGCATTGCGCAGCAGCTGGTATTCCTTGTCCGACAGCGTCTGCGACGGCGCCACGGTGATGGAGTCACCGGTGTGGATGCCCATCGGGTCCAGGTTCTCGATGGAGCAGACGATGATGCAGTTGTCCGCCTTGTCGCGGACCACTTCCATCTCGTATTCCTTCCAGCCGATCAGGCTCTCTTCGATGAGCAGCTCGTTGGTCGGCGACAGATCCAGCCCGCGCTTGCAGATGGTCTCGAACTCTTCCGGGTTGTAGGCGATGCCGCCGCCCGAGCCGCCCAGCGTGAAGCTGGGGCGGATGACCATCGGGAAGCCCGCGCCACCGATTTCGGTGTGGATGCGCTTTTGCACGCCCCAGGCCTCTTCCAGCGAATGCGCGATGCCGGACCGGGCCGAGCCCAGGCCGATCTTGGTCATCGCGTCCTTGAACTTGAGGCGGTCCTCGGCCTTCTCGATGGCGTGCTCGTTGGCACCGATCATCTCGACGTTGTACTTGGCCAGCACGCCATGCTTGTGCAGGTCCAGCGCGCAGTTCAGCGCGGTCTGGCCGCCCATCGTCGGCAGCACCGCATCCGGGCGCTCCTTGGCGATGATCTTCTCGACGACCTGCCAGGTGATGGGCTCGATGTAGGTGACGTCTGCCGTGTCCGGGTCCGTCATGATGGTCGCCGGGTTGCTGTTGACCAGGACGACCTTGTAGCCCTCCTCGCGCAGCGCCTTGCAGGCCTGGGCGCCGGAGTAGTCGAACTCGCAGGCCTGGCCAATGATGATCGGGCCCGCGCCGATGATGAGGATGGTTTTTAGGTCTGTACGTTTCGGCATGGCGGTCTGCGGTTCTGCTTAAAGAGTGGCGGTGGCCAGCTTGGCCCCGAACCCGACAAAAAGTGCGCCGACGCTGGCGTTGGCGGTGCTGGACAGCCGGCGGCGCGCGCGGAAGGCGGCGGCCAGGCGGGCGCCGGCAAAGATCAGCGTCGAGAGGTAGATGAAGCTCAACACCTGGATGATGGAACCCAGGATCAGGAAGGTCAGCGCCGGGTGCGGGTAGGCCGGGTCGACGAACTGGATGAAGAAGGACAGCAGGAAGGCGATGGCCTTGGGGTTCAGCAGGCTGACGACCAGGGCCTTGCGGAAAGGCTGGCTGGCATCGACGAGGCGCGGTGCCTCGTCAGCCTTGACGCCATCGCGCCAGGTGTTGATCGCACCGCGCAGCAGCTGGATGCCGATCCAGCCCAGGTAGACCGCGCCGACCATCTTCACGATGAAGAAGATCTGCGGGCTGGCCATCAGCAGCGACGCGCCGCCCGCAGCCGCCGCCGTCATCAGCACCGTGTCGCCCACGAACACACCACAGGCCGCGACGTAGCCGGCGCGCACGCCGCGCTGCGCCGCGACGGACAGCACATACAGCGAGTTAGGCCCGGGCAGCAGGATGATGAAGATCGCTGCCGCCAGGTAGGTGCCGAGGTCCGTGATGCCGAACATGGGAGCGCCTCCTTCAGGCCTTGTTCATCAACGACACGAAGTGATCGAACAAGTAGGCGATGTCGTGCGGGCCGGGGCTGGCTTCCGGGTGACCCTGGAAGCTGAAGGCCGGCTTGTCGGTACGTGCGATGCCTTGCAGCGTGCCGTCGAACAGGCTGACGTGCGTGGCGCGCAGATTGGCTGGCAGCGTGTCGGGGTCGACCGCGAAGCCGTGGTTCTGGCTGGTGATGCCGACGCGGCCGCTGTCCAGGTCCTTGACCGGATGGTTGGCGCCGTGGTGGCCGAACTTCATCTTGAAGGTCTTGGCGCCCGAGGCCAGCGCCAGGATCTGGTGGCCCAGGCAGATGCCGAAGACCGGGATGCCCGATTCGATCAGCTGCGCCGTGGCCTTGATCGCGTAGTCGCAGGGCTCCGGGTCACCGGGGCCGTTGGACAGGAAGACACCGTCCGGTTCCAGGTCGAACACCGCGCTGGCCGGCGTCTGCGCCGGCACGACGGTGACCTTGCAGCCGCGCTCGGCCAGCATGCGCAGGATGTTGAGCTTGACGCCGAAGTCGTAGGCGACGACATGGAACTTCGGCGCGGTCTGCGTGCCATAGCCGCCCTCGAGCTTCCATTCGGTCTGGGTCCAGACTTCGCTCTCGGTGCGGCTGACGACCTTGGCCAGATCGAGGCCGGCCATCGAAGGCGCAGCCTTGGCCTGGGCCACGGCGTCGTCGATGTGCTCCTGGGTCAGCGTGACACCCGCCGGCAGCGCCACGATGCAGCCGTTCTGCGCGCCCTTGGTCCGCAGCACGCGGGTCAGGCGGCGCGTGTCGACGCCGGCGATGGCGATCGTGCCCTGCTCGCGGAGATACGCGTCCAGCGTCTTGTCGGAACGGAAGTTGGACGCGCGCAGCGGCAGGTCCTTGATGACCAGACCGGCGGCGTGGACCTTGCCGGCTTCGACGTCTTCGGCGCTGATGCCGTAGCTGCCGATGTGCGGATACGTCAGCGTGACGATCTGTTTGCAGTAGCTCGGGTCGGTCAGGATTTCCTGGTAGCCGGACATCGCGGTGTTGAACACCACTTCGCCGACCGTCTGACCAGTGGCGCCGATGGATTGGCCTCGGAACACCGTCCCATCCGCCAGAGCCAGGATTGCTTGAGGGGGATGGAGCAGGTCGGTCAGCACAAAGGGTCTCCGCAAGTGGGTCGCGTGCCCAGATCAACCCATCGGAAGACGGGTCAACTTGCAGAAACCGAAGAGGTTTGGCGCCGGGCAGCGATGGGTTCAGGTAAACCCATCGAGTATAGCCGCCCCGGGTTAGTACGGAGGCTTCGTGACCGCCTCGTGACGGCTTCGCGCCGCCTCAAAGTGCCGCCTCAGAGGGCAGCAATACCCGCCTTGGCAATCTCCGCGTCTTCGCTGGACTTGACGCCGCTCACGCCGACCGCACCAACCACCTGGCCGTCGACGAGGATGGGCACGCCGCCTTCCAACGTGCCGGCAAGGCCGGGTGCGCTGAGGAAGGACATGCGGCCGCCGTTGATCATGTCCTCGTACACCTTGGACTCACGCCGGCCCAGCGCCGACGTGTGGGCCTTGGCGGGCGCGATCTGGGCCGAAATCGGCGCCGCGCCGTCCAGCCGCTGCAGCCACAGCAGGTGGCCGCCAGCGTCGACGATGGCGATGGAGACGGCCCAGCCCTTCTCAAGGGCATGTGCTTCCGCGGCAGCGGCAATGCGTTTGACGTCGGAAAATTCGAGTTGAGTTTGCTGTTTCATGGGCTTGCTTTCCAAGGGACAGCCCCCAATGTAGCCGGCTGATGCCGCCCTAGAATCCCTGCGGTTTCCCATTCGTCTCCCGGAGGATCGTCATGAACGAAAGCCTGCAACCCCAATACGGCTACGCCAACGTAGGCCTCGCCGCCGACCGCCAGCGCGTGTTGCGCAACACCTACTGGCTGCTGGCCCTGTCTCTGGTGCCCACGGTGCTGGGCGCCTGGATCGGCGTCGCCAGCGGTCTGTTCCGGGCGATGAGTCCGGGTACCAGCATGATCGTGTTCTTCGTCGGCGCCTTCGGCCTGATGTTCCTGGTCGAGAAGACCAAGGACAGCGCCATCGGCGTTGCGGCCCTGCTCGGCTTCACCTTCTTCATGGGCCTGATGCTGTCGCGCCTGATCGGCCATGTGCTGGGCTACAAGAACGGCACGACGCTGGTCATGACGGCCTTCGGCGGCACGGCGGCGATTTTCTTCACGATGGCCACGCTGGCCACGGTCATCAAGCGCGACCTGTCGTCCATGGGCAAGTTCCTGACCGTCGGCGCCGTGGTGCTGCTGGTCGCCTGCATCGCCAACTTCTTCCTGCAGTCGTCGGCGCTGATGCTGACCATCCTGGTGCTGATGCTGGGCGTGTTCTCGGCCTTCATGCTGTACGACATCAAGCGCGTCATCGACGGCGGCGAGACCAACTACATCAGCGCGACGATGGCCATCTACCTGGACATCTACAACGTGTTCCAGAGCCTGCTGTCGCTGCTGGGCATCTTCGGCGGCGACCGCGACTGATTCGCGTCGGCACCAATGAGAAAGGCGGCCTTGGCCGCCTTTTTCCTTTTTGCGAATTGAGAACTACGGCGCCGGCTTGTAGTTCTTCAGCACATAGGGCGCGCTGAGCACGACGGGCTGGCCGAGCCGGCCCAGTTGCAATGCCAGGTTGACCGTGCCGCCAGCGAAGCCTTCGGTGGCCACGCCGCCGATGGCCACAGCCTCCAGCTTGCTCGTCAACGTGACCGAACCCGAGATCACGGCCGTGTAGGGCGGCGCACCCAGTTGAAGCAGCATGGGCACGACGGCCTGGGCCTTGGCGTCCTCCGTGTCCAGCCTTGCCCAGACGAGAACCTGCAGCTTGTCGCCCTTGGCGATGTTGCCCTGCAGCGGCGCGACGGCGCCGATGTCCCAGACATTGGGCTTGGCGGACTGCAGCGCCACCCGCAGGCAGACCTTGCCGGTTGCAGCACACGGCACTTGCTGGCTGGACTGGCCGTCGCCGTAGACCGACCAGGTCGTGACGCGCGGCGTGTTGATCAGGTAGTCCAGCGCCGGGTCGGTCGCCCTGGCCGCCGCCGGCGCGGCCGTCGCCTTCTCGGGCACCAGGGCGCCGTGGATTGGCTTGACCCAACCGTCAGCCTTCATGTCCCAGAGCACGAAGTCGGAGTCGAACTGCCAGTACGACCAGGCAAAGCCGCGCGCCTCGGCAGCGCGGGCAACGGCAGACGTCCAGGCCACGCGCTGCGCCATGCCGGCGCTTTCCAGCGCACCGAACTCGCCCAGCAGGATGGGCCGGCCGGTCTTGTCAGCCCAGGCCTTGACGGCGTCCAGGTCCTTGCCCAGCTTTTCCCGTTCGGCCGCCGTGCCCCAGGTGATGCCGGACAGCTTCTGGAACTCCGGCGTCCACGACGCACCCTGGTGGGTGAACGGCATCGGCGTGTAGTAGTGGAAGGTGACGATCAGCCGCCGGTCGGCCTCGGGCAGCCGCAGGCTGTCGAGTTGGTCCAGCGAGTTCCAGGACTTGGGGCCGACGATGACGCGGCGCTTGGGGTTGGTCTCGCGGATGATGGCCAGGTTCTCGGCCAGCATGTCGTTCCACACCGCATCGGCCGCCCCGTTGGGCTCGTTCAGGATCTCGAAGACCACCGCGTCGGAGGCGCCCTGGTAACGGGTAGCGACCTGGCGCCAGAAAGCCTGCAGACGCACGCGGCAGGACGGCAAGTCCGCCTCCTTGGCGCACTCGTTGAAGTTGTGCTCGTCGAGGATGACCTGCAGGCCCGCCTTCAGGCCGGCGTCGACGAGTTCATCCAGCGTCTTGAACCACTGCGCAGACAGGCGGTTCTCCGCGTCCATGTGAGCGAAGGCGTGCAGGTTGAAACGCACATGGTCAAAGCCACCGTCGCGGATGGCCTGCATGTGGCGCGGCTGGAAGCGCGCCTTGGCCGGATCCGTCCAGAGCGCGTCATAGCCGACGATGTTGACGCCGCGCTTGAGTGCCCCCAGCGCCCACGCGCCGTCTACTTGAGCCTGCGCCGGCCCCGACAGGCTCAGCGCCAGCCAGGCCAGACCCAGCAGTCGAGCAACTTTGAAACGATTGAACATGGCTTGCCTGTCTCCGCGTCGATGGATTTTTGATAAACAAAACTAAACAGCGTTGTTTATCTATTTTGTCCACTGTGCGGGATTCAGCACCCCGGACTTACGCGGAGACGCAGGTAGGCCGCTTGGTCAGCGCTCGAAGACCGCAATCGATTCGACATGCGCCGTGTGCGGGAACATGTTCACCGCGCTCGCCGCCGTGCAGCGGTAGCCCGCCACGTTGACCAGCAGGCCGGCATCGCGCGCCAGCGTCGCCGGGTTGCAGCTGACGTAGACGATGCGCTTCGGCGGCGCCCAGCCGGGCGCCAACGACGGGTCGAGCGCGATGTCCGCCACGGCCTTCGCCAGCGCGAAGGCGCCTTCGCGTGGCGGGTCGATGAGCCAACGGTCGGCCGTGCCGTCCAGGGCCAGCAGTTCGGGCGTCATCTCGAACAGGTTGCGCGCAACGAAGCTGGTCTTGTGCGCCAAGCCGTTGGCCGCCGCGTTCTCGCGCGAGCGCTGCACGAGGGTCTCACTGCCCTCGATGCCCAGCACCTCACGCGCCTTMGTAGCCAACGGCAACGTGAAGTTGCCCAGGCCACAGAACCAGTCGATGACGCGGTCGCTGGGCTCGACGGCCAGCAGGCGCAGCGCGCGGCCGACCAGCGTCGCGTTGATGTGCGGGTTGACCTGGGTGAAGTCGGTCGGCTTGAACGGCATCGTCACGCCGAACTCGGGCAGGCTGTAGGCCAGTTGCGGGCCGCCTTCGTCGAGCAGCTTGACCGTGTCCGGCCCCTTGGCCTGCAGCCACCACTGCACGCCATGCTTCGCTGCGAACTCACGCAGCAGCATCAGGTCGCCGTCCGGCAGCGGGTTCAGGTGGCGCAGCACCAGCGCGATGACCTCGTCGCCCATGGCCAGCTCGATCTGCGGCAGGCGGTCGCGTTCGGCCATGCCGGCAATCAGCTCGCGCATCGGCATCAGCAGGTCGCTGACGACCTTGGGCACGACCTTGCAGACCTGCATGTCGGCCACGTAGCGGCTCTTGCGCTCGTGAAAACCGATCAGCACCGTGCCCTTCTTCTGCACATAGCGCACCGAGAAGCGCGCGCGGTAGCGGTAGCCCCAGGTCGGGCCCTCGATGGGCCGCAGCAGCACTTCGGCCTTGACCTTGCCGAGATGCCAGAGCTGGTCCTCGACGACTCGCTGCTTCACCGCCACCTGGGCGCCCGCATGCAGATGCTGCATCTTGCAGCCGCCGCAGGCGCCGGCATGCAGGCCGAAGTGCGGGCAGCCCGGCGTCACGCGCAGCGGGCTTTCCTTCTTCATCTCGGTGAGCTGGCCCTGCTCCCAGTTGTTCTTGCGGCGTGAGATCTGCGCCTTCACGATCTCGCCCGGCAAGGCGCCATCGATGAAGACCACCTTGCCCTCGGCGTTGTGCGCCACGCCTTGTGCTTCAAGTTCGATGCTTTCGACCTTGAGCCATTCCGTTGTCTGAGTCATAGGGCCGGGATTATCCCGGCAGGCCTCGCCAGCCTAGAAGATCGAGTCCCGATCCACGCCGTGACGCATCATGTTGCGCTTCAACTTGGCCAGCGCCTCGATCTGGATCTGGCGGATGCGCTCGCGCGTCAGCTTCAGGCGGACGGCCAGCACGTCCAGCGTCTCGGGCTCGCGGTCCGACAGGCCGTAGCGCCCGGCCAGCACCTCGCGCTCGCGGTCGTTCAGGCTCGCAAGGCCGTGCTGCAACAGCAGCTCCACCTCGTGCGACAGGCGCAGGCCCATGGGGTCGATGGCCTGATCGTCGGCAACGAGGTCCAGCATGGACTCGCCGCCCTCACCGTTGCGGTCCACGGGCGAGTCCAGCGAACTCGGCAGTTCGGCGTAGGCCAGCAACTCGGCCACTTCATCGACCGGCCGACCCAGCGCCTGAGCAATGTCCTCGGCGCGCACGCGGCCCTCAGAACCGTTGGCGCTTTGCAGCGCCTCCAGCGCGCGGCGCGCCTTCAGCACCTGGTTGAGTTCGCGCACGATATGCACCGGCAGCCGCACGAGGCGGGCCTGGTGCATCAGCGCGCGCTCGATGCTCTGGCGAATCCACCAACTCGAATAGGTCGAGAAACGGAAGCCCCGCTCCGGCTCGAACTTGCTGATGGCATGCATCAGGCCGAGATTGCCCTCCTCGATGAGGTCGCTCATCGGCAGGCCGCGGCCCAGGTAGTTCTTGGCGATGCTGACGACCAGGCGCAGGTTGTGCTCGATCATGGCCTGGCGGGCATCGAAGTCCCCCGCGCGGGCGGCCACGGCCGTGTCGAACTCCTGCTGCGGCGTCAGCAGCGGCGTGCGGCGAATGTCGCGCAGATAGGCCTGCAGCGCATTGCCCACCTCGACCTCATGGCCGTTGCCATTGGCATTGCCGCGCAGCGCCTGGACATCCTCGTCGGGCGCGTCGGTGGCGGGCTCAGTATCTGTAACGCCGTTCATGGCCAGCATGACACCGGGCTCATGGGTCGCGCCGGCATGGCCGTTGGACTTGGGCGCAGCGTGTTTCATGGCGTGGTCGCTGGCCCGATGTGCTTGATCGCTAACCGGCTGACTCAGCGCGCCGGCAACAGCTTGGACGGGTCGACAGGCTTGCCCAGTTTCCGCACTTCGAAGTGCAGCTTGACGGTGTCGCTCTCGGTGGAACCCATTTCGGCAATCCTCTGACCCTTGCGTACGACTTGGTCCTGCTCGACGAGCATTGCCCGGTTGTGGGCATACGCGGTCAGGTAGGTGTTGTTGTGCTTGATGATGACCAAGTTGCCGTAGCCGCGCAAGCCCGAACCTGCGTAAACGACGCGACCATCTGCGACGGCCAGCACCGGGTCGCCCGGCTTGCCGGCAAAGTCCAGGCCCTTGTTGCGCTGATCGTCGAAACCGGCACTGACGGGCAGGGAAACCGGCCAAGCCCAGGCCAGGTTGTCCTCGTCGGAGCCGGTTGCTTCTTTCGGCGGCTCCTTGGCTGCCGTGACGGCGGCGGCCGAGGCGGCGCTGGCCGAAGCGAGCGGCGGCTTGGCATCCAGCGGCCGGGTCTCGACCTTGGCCGCGCTCGCGATGGGCTTGGCCGTCACGCTTGACGCGTCGACACCCGGCGGCACGACGCGCAGCACCTGGCCGACCTCGATGCGGTTGGGGTTCTCCAGGGTGTTCCACTTGGCCACGTCGCGCCAGCTCTGGCCGTTGTCCAGAGCAATGCGGATCAAGGCATCGCCCGGTTTGACCGTGTAGTAGCCCGGCTTGCCGGCGTTCTCGGCGCCAGGCAGCGGCTTCACTTCGGCCACGACAGGGGCAGACGCCGCGGGCGCGGGCGCGGACGCCGCAGGCTTGGGCGCTGCGGGGTTGCGGTCCTCCACCGGAGCCTGGTTCAGCGAAATGCTGCTGCAGGCACTGAGCAGCAGCGAGGTGGCGACGAGGGCAAGGAGGTGGCGCAGGCGTGAGGGCATCGTGTGGCTAGGGCTTGGGGGCCGCCCGGATTGTGTGGCGCGATGCGCCAGCGACCCCGTCAGACGACGCCAGATTTTAGGGGGACGAAGAGCACGGCCTCGTGTTCGCTGCGCAGCCAGCGGCTGACGCCGCCTTCAACGACGTGATCCAGCACCACCAGCACCTGCCCGCGACCGCTCGCCGCCGTGGGCGCGACGAGGCGGCCGCCCGGCGCCAATTGCTCGGTCCAGGCGGCCGGAATGTCCTCGCCGCCGGCGGCCGCAATGATGCTGTCGAACGGCCCGCTGGCCGAATGGCCGATGCGGCCGTCGCCCCAAATGAGGCGCGGCGACCTGGGCAGCACGATGCGCTGCAGGTTCAGCTTGGCCTTGTCATGCAGGGCCTGCAGCCGCTCGATGGACGTGACCTGGCGCGCCAGCATGGCGATGACGGCAGCCTGGTAGCCGCAGCCCGTGCCGATCTCCAGCACGCTGCCCAGCGAGCCGCGCTGCCGGGCACCGGCACCGGCCATCAACAGGCCCAACATGTGGGCCACGACCGAAGGCTTGGAGATCGTCTGGCCGTGGCCTATGGGCAGGGCCGTGTCTTCATAGGCCTGGGCGGCGAGCGCGCTGTCGACGAACTCGTGGCGCGGTACCGCCGCCATGGCGGCCAGCACCTGCTCGTCGAAACGCCCTTCGGCGCGCAGCCGGCCCACCATGCGCTGCCGCACCGCGCCGCTGTCCAGCCCGGTGCCCGTAGTTTTGCCGTTTGGCCGCGCCAGGCGGGCCGCGTCACGCGTGGCCTGGTGCAGATGGCGCTGCGGCATCAGCAGCTCACGCTGCGGCGCCGCGGCCGACTTCAGGCTGGCGGGGAAGCGCTTCGGTGTCGTCATCAGATTCCGAGGCGCTGCGCCCAGGCGCCGAGCGATGAATGCTCAGTCAGGTCCACCTGCAACGGCGTGATCGACACGGCGCCGTTGGACGTGGCGTGGAAATCGGTGCCCTCGCCCGCTTCGCGCGCATCACCTGCCGGGCCGATCCAGTAGATCGTTTCGCCACGCGGGTTGATCTGCTCGATGATGCTTTCGCTCGAGTGGCGGCGGCCCAGCCGCGTGATGCGGCGCGGCAGCGTGTCAGCGTCGGGGCGGTTGGGGATGTTGACGTTCAGAAGGAAGGCCTGACCCAGACCGCCTGCAATCACCTGCTCAACAAGGCTGCGGGCCAGGCGAGCAGCAGCCTCCAGCTCGACCCAGCCCTTCTCGGCTTGCGAGAAAGCGATGGACGGGATGCCGAACAGATAGCCCTCCGTGGCCGCCGCGACAGTGCCGGAGTACAGCGTGTCGTCGCCCATGTTGGCGCCGTTGTTGATGCCCGACAGCACCAGATCAGGCCGGTAGCCCAGCAGGCCGCTCAGCGCGAGGTGGACGCCGTCCGATGGCGTGCCGCTGACGTAGCGGAAGCCGTTGGCGGCGCGGTAGACATTGAGGGGCCGGTTCAGCGTCAGCGAGTTGGAGGTGCCGCTGGCGTTCTGCTCGGGGGCGATGACCTCGATCTCGCCCAGGCCCTCACAGGCCTTGACCAGGGCGGCAAGGCCGGGAGCGAGGTAGCCGTCGTCGTTGGAAATCAGGATGCGCATGGCGGCCAATTGTAGGGAGGGCGTCACCTGCGAGACCGGGTGTAACCGAGTGGATTTCTATGATGGCCTCTTCAAATTCAAGAGGAGACGGCGATGAAGGCATGGGTCTGCGAAAACCCGGTGGGCGTCGAGGCGCTGCGGTTTCAGGAACTGCCTCCGCCGGTGCTTGCCGCTGGCCAGATCCGCGTGCAGATCAAGGCCGCAAGCCTGAACTTCCCTGACCTGCTCATCGTGCAGAACAAGTACCAGATGAAGCCGCCCCTGCCCTTCGTGCCGGGCACGGAGTTCTCGGGCATCGTCAGCGAGGTGGGCGAAGGCGTTAAAGGCTTTGCCGTCGGCCAGCGCGTCGCAGCGTTTGGTGGCCTGGGCGGCTTCGCGACCGAGGTCTGCATCCCCGCCATGCTGGCCATGCCGCTGCCGGACGCCTTCAGCTTCGAGGACGCGGCCGCCTTCATCTGCACCTATGCCACCAGCCACCACGCACTCATCGACCGTGGCGCTTTGCAACCAGGTGAAACCGTGCTCATCCTCGGCGCGGCCGGCGGCGTCGGCACGGCGGCCATCCAGATCGCCAAGGCAGCCGGCGCCCGCGTCATCGCCGCCGCGGGCAGCGACGCCAAGTGCGAGGCCTGCAAGGCCCTCGGCGCCGACGCGAGCATCAACTACACGACGCAGAACCTGCGTGACGAGCTGAAAAGGCTGACCGCAGGCAAGGGCCCGGACGTCATCTACGACCCGGTCGGTGGCGACCTGGCCGAGGTCGCTTTCCGCTCCATCGCGTGGCGCGGCCGCTATCTCGTCATCGGCTTTGCGCAGGGCGCCATTCCGGCCTTGCCGCTCAACCTGGCGCTGCTAAAGGGCGCGTCCCTCGTGGGCGTGTTCTGGGGCGAATTCGCCAAGCGCGAGCCCAGCCGCAACGCCAGGATGCTGGGCGAACTGGCCGCCTGGTACGCCGCCGGCAAGATCAAGCCGGTGCTGGACCGCGTGCTGCCGCTGGAGCAACTGCCCGCCGCCTTCGCGCGCATGGCCGCTCGGGAGGTCGTCGGCAAGTTGGTTCTTACCAATGCATGAAGCCTGAAACGGGGGCTTGCCCCCCCGCAGTCTCGCCCCATGACGGCGAGATGCGTGCGATACATTCGTCGGTCGATTCGACAGCCACCGTGCCTCCCCCGCCATGACCGTCAAAGTCCTCATCATCGAAGACAACCCCGTCGCCCGCAGCTTCCTGTGCCGCGTGGTGCGCGAGAGCTTCAGCGATGCGATGGAGATCACCGAGGTCGGCGATCTCGAGAACGCACGCCGCCAAGTTGCCAAGCTCACCAGCAGCGCGCCGGATAGCGGCTTCAAGCTCATCCTCGTCGACCTGGAACTGCCCGACGGCAACGGCATGGAGTTCCTGACCGAGCTCACCGGCTCCCCGTCGCTGAAGATCGTCACGACGCTCTACTCCGACGACGACCACCTCTTCCCTGCCCTGCAATGCGGCGCCGACGGCYATCTGCTGAAAGAAGACCGCTTTGAAGTGCTGGTGGAAGAGCTGCAACGCATCGTGCGCGGCCAGCCACCGCTGTCGCCGGCCATCGCGCGCCGCCTGCTGTCGCACTTCCGCCCGTCGACCTCCGGCGACAGCGGCACCATGCCGCTGAACTCCGGCTTCGGCTCGCTGTCGTCCTCACATGCGCCCTTCAGCAACAGCCGCAACGTCGCGCTGGACCCGCCGCCCGAGTGGGAGCGCCTGACGCCCCGCGAGAGCGAAGTGCTGACCTATCTGAGCAAGGGCTTCACGATCAAGGAGATCGCGAACCTGATGGGCATCAAGTGGTTCACGGTCAACGACCACATCAAGAGCATCTACAAGAAGCTCAACGTGTCCAGCCGTGCGGAAGCGGCCGTGCTGGCGTCAAAGCAAGGCCTGGTCTAGCCACCGCTGCATCCACCGCCTCAAGGCCTCGGCAAGTCCGGGGCCTTGTTGTTTGGCGGCTTCACGCAGCGTTTGCGGCCGGATGCCGGCGGCGGCAAGTTCGTCACCGTGGCCGATCAGCCATTGCTCGATGYGCGCCGGGTCGACCTCGGGATGGAACTGGAGGGCCAGCGCCCGGTCATGGGGCGCGAAGGCCTGGTGCGGGCAGACCGGCGTAGCGGCCAACGACGGCAGGCCCGCAGGCAACTGGAACTGGTCGCCATGCCAGTGCAGCACCGGCTGACTGCCCAGTTCGGCGAGCGCCGTGCCCTGCCCCGCCTCGCTCAACGCCAGCGGCGCAAAGACTATCTCCTTGACGCCCATGGGCCGCACCGCGGCGCCCAGCGCACGCGCCATGATCTGCGCGCCCAGGCAGATGCCCAGCAGCGGCCGGCCAGAGTCCAGCCGGCGCCTGATCAGCGCGACCTCATCGGCAAGCCAGGGGTAGTTGGCATCGTCCTCGACGCTGACCGGCCCACCCAGGGCGACGAGAAGGTCGACCGAGTCCAGGTCGATGGCCGCGAAGTCGTCGACACCGGCCTCGTGATAGCGGACCTCGAAGCCGCGCTCGCGCAGCAGCGGCGCCATGAGGCCCAGGTCTTCAAAGGCGAGGTGGCGCAGCGCGAGCACGGTCTTCATGGGCGACATCATCGCTACGCCACCTCGTCGATCAAGCCGCCGAACGCAGCTTCACACCGGGAAAATCCACCGGCACGGCGAATGCGACATTCACGTAGTTGGTGAACAGGTTCAACGCGACGTGGGCCAGGATCTCGACGATCTGGCCGTCGTTGAAGCCGGCCGTGCGCAGGGCCGCGACATCGGCCTCGCCGACCTGGCCGCGCTGCTCAACGAGCTTGAGCGCAAAGCGCAGCGCGGCGGCCGTCGCAGGGTCCGTCGACTCGCCGGCCTGGGCGGCGGTCATCTCTGCGGAAGAGGCACCCGCCTTGCGGCCCAGCGCCGTGTGGGCGGCAAGGCAGTACTCGCAGGCATTGCGGTCGGCCACGGCGACGGCGATCTGCTCGCTCAAGCGGGTCGGGATGGCGCCGCTGCCCAGCGCGCCGAAGAAGCCCCACATCGCCTGCAGTGCAGCCGGCGAGTTGGCGACGGCGCGGAACATGTTGGGGGTGGCACCGAAGGCGCCGTGCACGGCGTCCAGCAGCGGGCGGCTGGCGGCGGGGGTGTCGGTGGCGGAGACGAGAGGAACGCGGGAGGTCATGGGGTCGCCCTTTGGTGGCAGTGGAGGAAGAACTCCACTGTCGCGGCACGGCGGGAACGATAGGTATCATAAAGTCCACAAATTCAACCTATCCGTCCCGTGACCGACACCCCGCCGCTGGATCGCCTCAGCCCGCTGTTCGAGCGCTTCCGCGTGCGCGCCAGCCTCTTCCACACCGGCCCGCTGTGCGGCGTGACCCACTTCGACGCCCAGCCCAGCCGCGGTTTCCTGCACGTCATGCGCAACGGCGAGATGGAGGTGCGACACGCCGCCGCGACCGGCCTCGTCGAGCGTC
>NZ_JBGCUM010000088.1:0-13513 GCF_054177665.1 Roseateles sp. P5_E8
GTTCAATGCGAGCTGGGAGATCGACCTGTTCGGCAGCCAGCGCGCCGCCGCCGCCGCCGAAAGCGCGCAGGCCAGCGCTGCCACGGCCGACTGGCACGCCGCCCGCGTCAGCCTCGCCGCCGACGTGGCCCAGGCCTATGTGCAGTTGCGGCTGGCGCAGGCGCGCGAAGAGTCCGCCGAGCTGGACACGCGCTTTGCCGAGCAGATCGCCGGCTGGGCCCGCCAGCAGCAGCAGGCCGGTCTGTTCAGCGCCACCGATGCCGCCATCCTGAACACAGAGCGCGCTGTCGCGTCGGCCAGTCGCAGCCAGTGGCGCGCCGAGGCACAGATCGCGCTGCAGACGCTGGCCCTGCTGTGCGGCGAGCGCGGCGACACGCTGGCCGCCGAGCTGGCGCCGCCGGCCGTCGCCACCGAAGGGTTCGACCTGCGACGCAGCCAGCCGAGCACGCCCGCCTTCGACGTGACCGCCCTGCCCGCCCAGCTGCTGGCACAACGCCCCGACCTGGCCGCCGCCCACCAGCGCTGGCTGGCCGCCGTGCAGCAGCAGCGCAGTGTGGAGGCGCAGCGCTGGCCCCAACTCAGCCTGACAGCGCTGGCCGGCGAGACGCGTCTGCGCGTGGGCGGAGGCACGAGCAACGCCTCCATGTGGGCCTTCGGCCCGACGCTGAGCCTGCCGCTGTTCGACGGCGGCCTGCGCGCTGCGCGCAGCGAGGGCGCCCAAGCCGCCGCCGACGAAGCCGCCAGCGCGTTGCAGGCCCGCTGGCAGACGGCCGTGGCCGAGGTGGAAGAGTCGCTGCAGCGCGTGACCGCCGGCGCCGAGCGCGAGCGCGAGGTGGAAGCAGTACGCCGCGAATGGCTGGGCATTGCGCTGCGCTCCGGCGCCCAGTCGCAGGCCGGCCTGCAAAGCGGCGCCCAGCGCAACACCACCTACCGCAACGCCCTGGCCGCCTACGACGCCGTGCTGAGCGTGCGCGCCGAACACGCCCTCGCCTGGATCCGCCTCTACCGCAGCCTCGGCGGCGGCTGGACGGCCGACGCCAACACGAACACCACCGCATCCAACCGTTGAACACCATGAAGCTCCGTCTTCCCTTCGTCACCGCCGCCCTGACCCTCGCGCTCGCTGCGGCCTTCGTCGTCGCCCTGTCTGGCGGCCCCGCTTTCGCAGAGACAGCCGCCAGCGCCGCGCCCAAGCCGGCGCTGACCGTCAAGCGTGCCGTCGCCCAACAGGCCAGCTGGCCGCAGACGCTGTCGGGCACCGGCTCCATCGCCGCCTGGCAGGAGGTCGTCATCGGTGCTGAGATCGGCGGCCAGCGGCTGGCGGTGCTCAATGTCGACGTGGGTGATCGCGTCAAGAAGGGCCAGCTGCTGGCCCGCCTCTCCCCCGGCACGCTGGAGGCCGACCTGGCCGCCGGCCGCGCCGCGCTGCTGGAGGCCGAAGCCTCGGCCCGCGAGGCCAACCTGACCGCCGAGCGCGTGAAGACGCTGCAGGGCAGCGAAGCGCTGTCGCCGCAGGCCATCGACCAGGCCCTGGCCGCCGACGCCGCCGGCCAGGCCCGTGTGGCTGCCGCCAAGGCGCGCGTGCAGGCCGACCAGCTGCGCCTGTCGTACACGCAGATCACCGCGCCGGACGACGGCGTCATCAGCGCCCGCGTCGCCACGCCGGGTGCGCTGGTGCAGCCGGGGCAGGAACTGTTCCGCCTGCAACGCCAGGGCCGCCTGGAGTGGCGCGCCGAGGTGCCGGGCGCCGAACTCGCGCAGCTGAAGACGGGCCAGAAGGTGCGCGTGCAACCCAGCGGCGCGCCGCCGGTGGAAGGCCGCATCCGCCGCGTTGCGCCGCAGGTGGACGCGCAGACGCGCAACGGCCTGGTCTATGTGGACCTGAAGGCTATGGAGCCACTGCGTGCCGGCCTGTTCGCGCGCGGCGACTTCGTGCTGGGCGACAGCGCCGCGCTGTCGCTGCCGCAGAGCGCCGTGCTGCTGCGTGACGGCTTCAGCTATGTCTTCCGCATCGACGGCAGCAAGGTGCGCCAGACCAAGGTGCAGATCGGCCGCCGCGAGGCGGACCGCGTCGAGGTGCGCTCGGGTCTTGCAGCCGGCGCTGCGGTCGTCGAGTCCGGCGTCGGCTTCCTCGCCGATGGCGACACCGTTCGCGTTGCGCAGTAAGGACATGACGATGAGTAGCGAGCAGTCCACTGCCGGATCCGGGTTCAACGTCTCCCGCTGGTCCATCGCCAACCCGGTGCCAGCCATCATGCTGTTCATCATGCTGACGGCGGCCGGGCTCTACGGCTTCAAGCAGATGAAGGTGCAGCAGTTCCCCGACATCGAGCTGCCCACCATCGTCGTCAGTGCCTCGCTGCCGGGCGCCGCGCCCGCGCAGATGGAAACCGAGGTCGCCCGCAAGATCGAGAACTCGGTGGCCGCCGTCCAGGGCGTCAAGCACATCTACACCAAGGTGCAGGACGGCATGGCCACGGTCACCGTTGAGTACCGGCTGGAGAAGCCGTTGCAGGAGGCCCAAGACGACACGCGCGACGCCGTCTCGCGCATCCGCGCCGACCTGCCCGCCGACCTGCGCGACCCGGTCATCACCAAGATGAACCTGTCGGGCATGCCCATCCTGACCTACACCGTCTCCAGCAGCAGCATGGACGACGAGGCGCTGTCCTGGTTCGTCGATAACCAGGTGGCCAAGCGCATGCTGTCCGTGCGCGGCGTCGGCTCGGTGGCGCGCGTGGGCGGTGTCAACCGCGAGCTGCGCGTTGAGCTGGACCCATCCCGCATGCTGGCGCTGGGCGTGACCGCCGCCGAGGTGTCGCGCCAACTGAAGCAAGTGCAACAGGAAGCCCCCGGCGGCCGCGCGCAGCTGGGCGGTGCCGAGCAGTCGCTGCGCACCATCGCCACCGTGCAGAGCGCGGCCGAACTGGCCGCCATGGACATCCCGCTCGCCAACGGCCGCCATGTGCGGCTGGACCAGGTCGCTTCTGTGGCCGACACGCTGGGCGAGCGCCGCAGCGGCGCCTTCCTGAACGGCAAGGCCGTCGTCGGCTTCGAGATCGTGCGCGCCAAGGGCGCCGGCGAGGTGGACGTGGCCGAGCGCGTGCGCGCAGCCCTGGAAGAGCTGAAGACCGCCCACCCCGACATCACCGTCACCGAGGCCTTCAACTTCGTCGACCCCGTCATCGAGAACTACGACGGCAGCATGAAGCTGCTGCTGGAAGGCGCGGCGCTGGCCGTGCTGGTGGTCTTCCTGTTCCTGCGCGACTGGCGSGCCACGTTTGTGAGCGCCGTGGCCCTGCCGCTGTCGGCCATCCCAACTTTCCTCATCATGTACTGGATGGGCTTCACGCTCAACGTCGTCACGCTGCTGTCGTTGTCCCTCGTCATCGGCGTGCTGGTGGACGACGCCATCGTCGAGATCGAGAACATCATGCGGCACCTGACGATGGGCAAGACGCCCCTCGAGGCCGCACGTGAAGCCGCGGACGAGATCGGCCTGGCCGTCATCGCCACCACCTTCACGCTGATCGCCGTCTTCCTGCCCACCGCCTTCATGAGCGGCGTGGTCGGCAAGTTCTTCGTGCAGTTCGGCTGGACGGCGGCCATCGCCGTGTTCTTCTCCCTCGTCGTCGCCCGCATGCTGACGCCGATGATGGCGGCCTACATCCTCAAGCCCCCGAAGCGCGCGCACAAGGAGCCGTTCTGGATGGAGCGCTACCTCCGCGCCGCGCGGTGGGCCTTCACACACAAGGGCAAGACGCTGGCCATCGCCGCCGCCTTCGGCCTGGCCGCCTGTGCGCCGCTGTTCATGGGCAAGATCCCCGGCGCCTTCATCCCACCGGACGACCTGAGCCAGACGCAGATCAGCATCGAGCTGCCGCCCGGCAGCACCTACGCGCAGACGGCGGCCATCGCCGAGCAGGCCCGCGCAGTGGCCGCCAAGCATGCGCATGTGAAGCTGGTCTACACGGCCGTGGGCGGCGGCAGTGCCGGCGGCGACCCGTTTGCCATGAGCGGCGCGGCCGAATCGCGCAAGGCCACACTGACGTTGAACCTGACGGCCCGCCAGGACCGCCGCGGCACCACCAAGCAGCAGATCGAACGCGAGCTGCGCGATGAAGTGGAAGGCATTGCCGGCGCGCGCATCAAGGTGAGCTTCGGCGGCTCCAACGAGAAGTACCAGCTGGTGCTCGCCGGCGAAGACGGTGAACAGCTGGCCGCCCACGCCGCCAAGGTCGAGCAGGAACTGCGTGGCCTGAAGGGCATCGGCCAGGTAACGAGCAGCTCCAGCCTGCAGCGCCCCGAGCTCATCGTGCGCCCTGACGCGGCGCGTGCGGCGGACCTGGGTGTCTCCACCGCAGCGATTGCCGACACGCTGCGCATCGCCACGGCGGGCGACTACGACCAGTTGCTGCCCAAGCTCAACCTCGCTCAGCGACAGGTGCCCATCGTCGTGCGCCTGCCCGACGCGGCGCGCGCCGACCTGGCCCTGCTGAGCGAGCTGACGGTGCCCGGCGCCCGTGGCCCCGTGCCGCTGCGCCAGGTGGCCGAGCTGACGCTGACCAGCGGCCCCGCTCAGATCGACCGTTATGACCGGTTGCGCAACGTCAACTTCGAGATCGAGCTGAACGGCATGCCGCTCAGCGAGGTGCAGGCCGCCGCCAACGCGCTGCCCAGCATCGTCAACCTGCCGCCGGGCGTGGCCAAGGCCGAAATCGGCGACGCCGAGGCCTTTGCCGAGCTGGGCCAGGGCTTTGCGCTGGCGATGGGCACGGGCGTGGCCTGCATCTACATCGTGCTGGTGCTGCTCTTCCACGCCTGGGTGCAGCCCATCACGATCCTGGGTGCACTGGTGCTGTCCATCCCGGGCGCCATCCTGGCGCTGTTCGTGACCGGCACCGACCTGAGCATGCCGGCCATGATCGGCATGATCATGCTGATGGGCATCGCGACGAAGAACTCCATCCTGCTGGTGGAGTACGCCATCGTTGCGCAGCGCGAGCAGGGGCTGACGAGGCTGGAGGCGCTGCTGGACGCCTGCCACAAGCGCGCCCGCCCCATCGTCATGACGACGCTCGCAATGGGCGCCGGCATGATGCCGATTGCACTCGGCTTCGGCACCGACCCGAGCTTCCGCGCCCCCATGGCCATCGTCGTCATCGGCGGGCTGATCACCAGCACCTTCCTGAGCCTGCTGGTGATCCCGGTGCTCTACGAGGTGGTGGACGACATGATCCAGCGCTTCACGCGCAAGCGCGGCAAGGGGCAGGCAGAAATGGCGTCGGCCTGAGGCTCGGCCGGCTTGCGCCGGCTTGGCTACTCGGCCGGAACGTCCGCGTCGCTGACGTACTCGCCGGCCTCATCGAGGCCGCGCGGGCCGACGATGACGTAGGAGCAGGGGTTCGCCGAGCGGCATAGCGCCAACGTGTTCAGCTTCGCCGCCTGGCGCGAAGAGAAGCGATTGCCGTCGCTCATTTCCAGTTTGCTTTCACGTGAGGGTTGCCCTGCCCCGGCGCGGCTCGTGCCACGCAAGCAAGTCTGGGGCGAAGGCAACACGGCCGCATCAGGGGCCGGAAGAACTCAATGCATCCAGACCGGGCGATGAACATTCGCCACGGGACGCGGCTTCAGGGCGTCCCGAACGCGCTCGACGGTGGCAGCTGAATCCTTGTCGTCCACGGCCACGATCAGTCGAAGCCAAGTGGCCTTGGAGCGGTCATCCTCGCGCCGCGTCCAACACCACACCTGGGCCCCGAGTTCGCCGGATCGATCAGCCAGGCGCACTTCATCGAAATCCGCCCCCTCGTAGGTGAGCAGCTGCTCCTCGTCGACGTAGGTGTTGAAGTAGCCGGGCATGCGTCGAGTCTAGGCGTTCGGTCTGCCCTGCAACCGTCGATCACCGTCCAACAGTGCCGTTTTCATAGCCTGTCCGCTGCAGACGCGTTTCCCACCCGAACGACTCGGACGCATCCCGGAATCGGACTGGATGGGGGAACGGACAGGCAGCACGCCGCCGCGCAGCTTGTTGATTAGTCGGTCGGACCGTCTGTTGGCCGGGACCGCTGTGCCAGCAGGCGCTTGCGCACCGCATAGATGTTGTTGCGCAACGCGTAGAGCTCTTCGGCATAGGACAGCGGCACCGCGATGCGGTGTGTGACGCGATCCAGCTCATCCAGCTCCTTGAGCAAGGCATCGCGCTCGCCTGCGCCGGTTTCAAGCTTTGCTTCCACCTCGCGCAGCCGCGCATACCAGCGGAACACGCGCGAGCGCACGCGGAAGGTGTACAGCGGCGGCACCACGCGCGACAGTGGCAGCATCAGCACCAGCAGGCCGCCGACCACCAGCCACATGCGTTCCAGCAGATTACCGGCCCAGAAGGGCAGGTAGCGCGCCCAGGCCGGCGGCGTGCCGTTGATCGCGCGGTCGCCCTCGGCGCTGACCGGCAGCTCGCTGGTGCGGGTGTTGGGGAAGTCGCGCGCGCCATTGAACCAGCCGGCCTCACTGTGCTGGCCCAGGGCCGCCTGCGCGAACAGCTGGCGCAGCGCCGGGTGCGTCTGCTCGCGCGCCAGCAGCGCGGTGGTGGTGGCGAGCAGCGGCACGTCGTGCGGCGGCAGATCGGCCGCCAGGTCCACGACACCGCGCGGCAGCGTCACGGTGGACAGGAAGGGCAGGTGGCGCGAATAGGCCTCGTTCTGCTCGAAGGCCATCAGCGCAATGGCCGGGTCGCGCAGCAGCGCGCGGATCAGGCCGGCCTGCGGCGCCGAGATCAGCACCGTGGCGTCCAGCCGGCCCTGGCGCAGCGCCTCACCCGCGGCGTCGGGCGCCAGATTGGACAGCCGCAGATCGGTCGACTTCAGTTGGATCAGCGCCAGCAGCTTCTCAACAATCTGCGGTACACCGCTGCCGTCCTGATCCACATTGACTCGCAGGCCACGCAGCTGGTCCAGGCGCTGCAGTTCGCCGCCGGGCTGGCGGCGCGCGATGCCGAGATCGCGGCGGTAGAAGATCCAGATCGGCTCGTAGAACAGACTGCCCAGCGAGACGATGCCGGCCTCGGTATCGGCCACCGGATCGGCCATGCCGCCACGTACGAAGCCCACATCGGCCGTGCCCGCGCGCAGATGGGCCAGATCGTCCTGCGCGCCTTCGCTGGCGATCAAGTCCACCTGGATGCGCTCGCGCGCCAGCGCTTTCGCATAGCCCTCGCCGAAGCTGGCGTAGGCACTTCCGGCCGGGCCTGTGGCCAGCCTCACCTGGCACGGCGGCTGCGGATCCAGCCACCAGTAGGCAGCCAACAGCAGGCCTCCGCCGAGCAGCAGCAGCGGCCCCATCGAGACCGTCAAATCGCGCAGCGTCAGCAGCAGCAGGCGCAGGCTGCGGGTGGCTTGCCATTGCTGAATCGGGGTCATGGCTTGCCGTCCTGAGCGGGCAAGGGCTGGGCCTGGGTGTTGCAGAGTCGCTCGCATTCCCGAGCACCGGCATGAGCGGGAGCCGCAAGGGTGAGGATGATCGTGATGCCGAGGCGTTGCACGGGCTGGGCCTTTGCCGATGGAGGACCGGCCGATCGTATGGGAGGCGCGCTGGCCGGACGGTTACGCCCGCATTCGCTGCAAAGCAACCGGCCCACGTCGTGGGTAGCGGAGGGCTCGCTCAGCCTGCGGCACCTCCAAAGCTCCGGTCGAGCACATCGCGCCAAGCAGCGCGAGCCGCGCTGCAAGAAACCGGAACAAACGATCAGCCCAACCTGAACACCGCCACCGACTGCGACAACTCATCGGCCTGGTGTTGCAGGCTGGCGGCCGCCGCGGCGGACTCTTCCACCAGCGCGGCGTTCTGCTGCGTCATCTGGTCGAGACTGGCGATGGCCTGGCCGATCTGGCCGATGCCGGTGCTCTGCTCGCCGGTGGCAAGACTGATCTCGGAGACGATGCTGCTGACGCGGGCGATAGACTCGATGATGTCCTTCATCGTGTCGCCGGCCTGCGCCACCAGCGTCGCGCCACTGTGCACGTTCTCGCCGCTCTGCGTGATCAGCGACTTGATCTCCTTGGCGGCCTCGGCCGAGCGCTGGGCCAGCGTGCGCACCTCGCCGGCCACGACCGCAAAACCGCGTCCCTGCTCGCCCGCCCGCGCCGCTTCCACCGCGGCATTCAAGGCCAGAATGTTGGTCTGGAAGGCGATGCCGTCGATGACCGAGATGATGTCGGCGATCTTGGCTGAAGAGGCGCTGATGCGGCCCATGGTCTGCACCACCTCGTCCACCACGGCGCCGCCGCGCCGCGCCACCTCGGCGGCGTCGCTGGCGAGCTGGTTGGCCTGGCGGGCCGACTCGGCGTTGTGCGTGACGCTGGCCGTCAGCTCCTCCATCGCCGAGGCCGTCTCCTGCAGGTTGGAGGCCGCCTGTTCGGTGCGGTTGCTCAGGTCCTGGCTGCCGACCGCCACCTCGCGTGAGGCCGTGGCAATGCTGTCCGTGCTCTGCCGCACGCCGGAGACCACCTTGACCAGCGAGTCCTGCATGCCCTGCACACCGCGCATGACTGCGGCCGTCTCGTCGCGGCCTTCGACACGCACCGGCTGGCTCAGGTCGCTGCCGGCGATGCGCTGGGCGCTGAGGACGGCGCGGGCCAGCGGCTCAAGAATGGAGCGGATGTTGAACATCGTGTAGGTGCCGATGACCAGCACGCCGCCGATGATGACCAGCGTCAGGTCCAGCCGTATGGCCTTCTCCTGCTTGTCCAGCACCGCCACCTCCTCGGCCGAGTGCTTGTCGACCTTCTCGGTCATCTCTGCGAGCAGCTTGTCCATCGCCCGCACCGTGCCCTTGATAGGCTCCATGGCCTGGTTGGCCGCCGCCGTGTCGGCGAACTCGGCCTTGGCCAGCCGATCGGCGATGCCCGTGAAGCCGCTTCGGTAGTCCTGAAGCAGCTTGATGAGCTCGGCCGGCATCTGCTTGACGTCCGGCGCGATGTCCAGCTTGGCGACCTTGTCCAGGCTGGTGGCGACCTTCTCGTAGGTCTCGCCCCACTCCTTGCGGTAACGCTCGACGGCCTTGGCGTCGCTGAGGTTGATCAGCAAGTCCTTCTCGTAGCGCCTCAGGTTGCCGACGCCGGCACGGATGTGGGCCAGCTGGGTCAGGGACTCGACGTCGTTGTCCAGGTAGTGGACGAACTTTTCCTTGGCCAGCGACAGGCTCCACAGCCCGTGCAGGCCTATCACCAGCATCGCCGCGATGGCCAAGCCCGCCAGCGCGTACAGGCGCACCTTGATCGTGTAGTCGCTGAGCTTCATGGCCACTCCCCCTCAAGGTAGTGCCGCGAGACTAGTCCTTTGTCCTGCCAGCGCCAAGCCTCAGCCTTGCGGGTCGCCGTCAGGGCGCCACAACTCGTGCATGGCCGCCTCGAAGGCGTCGCCCACGCGCTGCGGCGCACGCCAGGGCCGCGCACGGCCGGCCACCCACACCGACTGCCAGGGCGAGCCGTTGCTGCCGAACACCACCGCGTCCAGCAGCGCCTCATCGGGCAGGCCGCGCAACGCATCGGCCTCGCGGTTGAGCACCAGGGCGTCGGCGCGGGCGCCGGGCGTCAGGCCCCACGCGGTGAAGCCGGCCGCGCGGGCGCCGCTGTGCACGGCCGCGTCGAACAGGCGGGCCGCGCTGGACGGCTGGCTGCCCGGCGCCGCCGCGATGTTGCGCTGTTGCGCATGCAGGCGCTGGCCGTACTCCAGCCAGCGCAGCTCCTCCACCCAGCCGCGCGTGACCTGGCTGTCCGAGCCCACCGTCAGCGGCACCTTGTTCTGCAGCCAGCGCGGCAGGTCGGCCAGGCCGTCGCCGAGGTTGGCCTCGGTGCCGGGGCAGATGACGATGCCGGCGCCGCTCAGGGCCACGGCCTCGATCTCGGCCGGCTCGGCGTGCGTGGCGTGCACCAGTTGCCAGCGCGGGTCGAGATGACCCGCGTCGGCCAGCCATTGCAGCGGGCGCATGCCGGTGGCCTTGAGGCAGTCGGCTACCTCGGCCGTCTGCTCGGCGACGTGGATGTGGATGGGCAGGTCGGCGCCACCGACGAGGTCGCGCAGGCGAGTGATGTCGGTCGGCGACGCACCGCGCAGCGAGTGCAGGGCCACGCCCGCATTCACGCGCGGCAGGCCGGCGGCCATGACGCGCTGGCAGGCCCGCCAGGCCCAATCCGCATCAGCGGCAAAACGATGTTGCTCGGGCCGCAGGCCGCTGGCGTTGAAGCCGCTGCGTGTGTAGACGACGGGCAGCAGCGTCAGGCCGATGCCGGCGTCTTCGGCGGCTGCGGCCAGGGCCCAGGCCATGTCCAGCTCGTCGTCGAAGTCCTGACCTTCGGCCGCATGGTGCAGGTAGTGGAACTCGCAGACCTGCGTGTAGCCGCCGCGCAGCAGCTCGGCATAGAGCTGGCTGGCCACCGCACGCAGTTGCTGGGGCGAGATGCGCAGGGCCAGCGCGTACATGCGGTCGCGCCAGCTCCAGAAATCGTCCTGTCCCGTCTCGCGGCGCTCCGCCAAACCGACGAAGGCGCGCTGGAAGGCGTGGCTGTGGGCGTTGACGAGGCTGGGGATGACAGGGCCGGCCAGCAGCTCGGCGTCGGGCGGTGCGACGGTGTTGACGGTGATCTCGGCCCAGTGGCCGCTGCTGTCCACGGTCAGCAGCACATCGCGTTGCCAGCCGCCGTGGATCCAGGCCAGGGGAGTGTGCAGTCGTTTCAAGGCTGGCATGCCAGCATCTCCCTCAACATCTTTTCGATAAGCGGCGCGACCTCCGCAGCGGCGGGTTCGTCGTAGGCCTGGCGCGGGTCCAGCGCCTCGTCCATGTAGCAGCGCTGGCACATCTCCAGCTGCACGGCATGCACGCCCTGGCCCGGTTGGCCGTAGTGGCGCGTGATGTAGCCGCCCTTGAAGCGGCCGTTGACGACATGGCTGAAGCGCTGCTGACCGGCCAGCAGCGCGCCGAGCCGCTCGGTGATGGCCCATGCGCAGGAGGCGCCATCCGCGGTGCCGAGGTTGAGCGCCGGCAACTCGCCCTCGAACAGCCAGGGCAGTTCGGAGCGGATGCTGTGGCCGTCAAACAGCAGCGCGTGGCCGTGCTCGGCGCGCAGGCGCGCCAGCTCCGCTGCCAGCGCGTCGTGATAGGGCTGCCAGTAGGCCTCGCGGCGCGCGGCGATGGCCGCGGCATCGGGCCAGGCACCGTCGACGTAGAGCGGGTCGTCGGTGAAGAAGCGGGTGGGCACCAGGCCGGTGCCGCCCGAGGCGCCGGGGTAGAGGGGCTGGTCGTCCGGCGGGCGGTTCAAGTCGACGACGTAGCGGCTGTAGCGCGGCACGATGAGGCTGGCGCCCAAGGTTTCAGCCAGCGGCCGGTACAGGCGCTCCAGGTGCCAGTCGCTGTCCTCGCTGATCAGCGCGCGCGGCACCAGGCGCTCGGCCAGCTCGGCCGGGATCTCGGTGCCGACATGCGGCAGGCTGATCAGCAGCGGCACGCGGCCTTGCTGCAGTTGAAAAACGCTCATGACCCTCCCTGGGTTCCCCGAATTCCTCGATGCACCCGTTCTATCAGCGGGTTATGTCCGAAGCATGCTGCCAGCTCGCGCGGGTGTCCACCATCCCAGAGACAGAAGTCGGCACGCTGGCCGGCCACCAGCTGGCCCCGGTCCCGCAGGCCCAGCGCGCGAGCGCCGTTGACGGTCAGGCCGCGCAAGGCTTCCTCGGGCGTCAGCCGGAACAGCACGCAGGCCATGTTCAGCATCAGCAGCGGCGACAGCGTGGGCGAGCTGCCGGGGTTGTGGTCGGTGGCGATGGCGATGGGCACACCGGCCTCGCGCAGTGCGGCCACGGGCGGCAGCTGGGTCTCGCGCAGTGCGTAGAAGGCGCCGGGCAGCAGCACGGCCACGGTGCCGGCCTGGGCTAGCGCCTGCACGCCTTGCGGGCTGAGAAATTCCAGGTGGTCGCAGCTCAGCGCCTGGTAGCGTGCCGCGAGCTGGGCGCCGCCCTGGTCACTCAATTGCTCGGCATGCAGCTTGACGGGCAGGTTCAGTTGCCGGGCCGCGTCGAACACGCGGGCGACCTGGGCCGGGCTGAAGGCGATGTGCTCGCAGAAGGCGTCCACCGCGTCGACCAGGCCGGCCGCGTGCAGCTCGGGCAGCCAGCGGCAGACGGCGGCGATGTAGTGGTCGGCATCACTGAACTCGGGCGGCAGCGCGTGGGCAGCGAGATAGGTGGTACGCACGTCCAGCCCCAGGCCGGCAAGCTGGCGCGCAACACGCAGCATGCGGGCCTCGGTGGCGGCGTCCAGGCCGTAGCCGGACTTGACCTCCAGCGTCGTCACACCCTCGCGCATCAGCGCCAGCGCGCGCTTCGTCGCGTCAGCCAGCAACTGGCCCTCGGTCGCGACCCGAGTTGCGGCCACCGTCGAGCGGATGCCGCCGCCGGCCCTGGCAATGTCGGCGTAGCTTGCGCCATGCAGGCGCTGCTCGAACTCGTTGGCGCGGTTGCCGCCGTAGACCAGGTGGGTGTGGCAGTCCACCAGGCCCGGCGTGACGAGGGCGCCATGCAGCTCGATGACCTCATCGGCCGCAGGCGCCTCGGCACTGGGCCCAACCCAGCGCAGCAGGCCGCCGTCAACAAGCAGGGCGCCGTCTTCGATCAGGCCCCAGCCGCTGTCTCCCGCCAGCGTCGCCAAGAGCCCGCCAGTCCACAACTTCACTCAGCGCTCCACGTCAGCCACCAGGCATGGCTGCTGGTGGCATCGGGCCCGGTGAAGACGCAGCTCTGCGCGACCGGCGCCTCGCACCAGGCCAGCGTCAGCGGCGCCATCGGCATGGCGCGGTGGCCGTGTTCCAGCAGGCCGCCCTCGACGGTGAAGAGCCCCACCCAGGGCGTGCGTGGCAGCAGCACATGGCTGGCCGGCTCGACCTCCAGGTTGCCGCGCCGCTCCATCACGTTGAAGACGTCGGTCGGGCCCTTGATCAGCTCGGCGTCGGGCGCCAGGCCGCCGTCAAAACGCAGCGGTTCGTCGCCCATGCTCTGCGGCCAGTCGAACAGGCGCAGGCCCGCGCCGCCCACGACGGCCAGCCAGCGGTGCACGCCAGGAAAGGCCGAGAACGGCCCGTCGCGGTCCACCCGGCCGACGCTGATGCGCAGCGCCCAATCGTGCGCATGCGGCCAGGCGAGCAGTTCGCGCGTCGTGCCGCCCTTGTTCATCCAGGCCTGCGGCTGTACGTCGGCCGCGCTGACCTTGCTCCAACTCATGTTCTTACCCTTGTAGTGGGCCTGTTAACGCTACGGCAATGGGCCGCGAAGGCCCGTCGCCAGAGGCCAATCTAGGCGCGGCGCGCCGCCCGCACTCGCGTGCGGGCCAGCGCTGCAACGCCGAGTGGCCCTGGCGACGGGCCTTGCCGGAGGGTTGTACCCAGAAAGACCGCGCGCGGCGTTACAAATCCTCGCCGGGTTTCAACCCGGCTGCGGTTTGCGCCTTGCTCGCGGCCTTTCTGGGTACAAC